>NZ_QTKI01000331.1:0-5523 GCF_010820945.1 Rhodopseudomonas sp. BR0C11 | reverse complement strand
AAGTAGTAGAACCCGACCACCGAGATGATCGACTCGATGATGATCTCGGGCGAGTTGAACCAGTCGAGCTGCTCGCCGCGGTCGAGCGCGAGCTGCATCGCGCCGATGCCGACCGCGAGCGCCGCGAAGCCGAACCAGTCGAACCGCAGTTCGTGGTTCTTGTCGGTCTCGTCCATGAACATCGCCAGGCCCAGCACGGTGATGGCGCCGAACGGCAGGTTGACGAAGAACACCCAGTGCCAGGAATAGGTCTCGGTCAGCCAGGCGCCGAGCGAGGGGCCCATGATCGGCCCCATCATCACGCCCATGCCCCAGATCGACATCGCCTTGGCGCGCTCGTGCAGCGCGTAGCTGTCCAGCATCACCGCCTGTGACAGCGGCACCAGCGCGGCGCCGAACACCCCCTGCAGCAGCCGGAACAGCACCATCTGGGTAATGTCCTGGGCGAGGCCGCACATCACCGACGCGATCGTGAACCCGGCCGAGCAGATGATGAAGATGCGCTTGCGGCCGAACCGGTTGGCGATCCAGCCGACCGGCGCCGTCATGATCGCGGCGGCGACGATGTAGGAGGTCAGCACCCAGTTGATCTGGTCCTGCGAGGCCGACAGCGAGCCTTGCATATAGGGCAGCGCGACGTTGGCGATCGTGGTGTCGAGCGCCTGCATGATCGTCGCGGTCATGGCGCAGATCGTCACCATGTTCCGGCGGAAGCCGGGGACCGCGTGAGATTGTGCCGCGCCCGCCATCGGTTAGTTGTGCTCCGGCTGGGCCGCGGCGGCGCGGCCGAAGCCGAGCAGGCCGGCCAGCGACCGGCGGTGGTGGGTGTCGATCGCGACGTTGACGCTCATGCCGGCCTTCAGCCGCTTGATCATCGGATCGGTCTCGTCGAGCGTGATGCGTAGCGGCACCCGCTGCACCACCTTGACGAAGTTGCCGGTGGCGTTCTGCGGCGGCAGCACCGCGAATTGCGCGCCGGTGCCCGGCGACAGCGACGACACCCGGCCCTTGAACTGATGATCCGGGAAGGCGTCGACATCGAGCGTCACGGTCTGACCGACCGCCACATAGGTGAAGTCGCTTTCCTTCGGATTGGCGTCGACCCACGGCTGCGTCGTGTCGATCACGCTGAACACCGGCGTGCCGGCGGCGACGAAGCGGCCGAGCTGAATGTTGTCGACTTGGGTGGCGGTGCCGCTCATCGGCGCCCGTACCGTCGACAGCCGCAGGTTACGTTCGGCGTCGTCGAGTGCTGCCTTGGCCTGGGCGTAAGCGGGGAATTTCTCGAGCGGCAGTTCAGGATCGCCGAGCAGTTGGTTGAGTGCGGTCGACTGCTGCTGCTTAACGAGCTGCAGCTGCGCCTGCGCGGTCACCAGCGCCGCGGTGGAGTTGTCGAGATCGAGCTGCGAGCCGGCGCGGCTCTGCACCAGCGAGGTCTTGCGCTCGACGTCGCGCTGCTTCAGCGCGATGCCGGCGTTCACCAGGTCGATGGTCTGGCCGTACAGCTTGACGTTGGCGACCAGATTGGCGTGGCTGGTCTTGGCGTCGGCGAGCTTGGCCTGGGCCTGCGCCACCGCGAGGCGGAACGGCACCGGATCGATCTGGAAAAGCTCGTCGCCGGGCTGGACGCGCTGGCCTTCCTTGACGGTCACTTCGACGATCTTGCCGGCCACGTCCGGCGTAATCAGCACCTTCTGGGCGCCCACATAGGCGTCGTCGGTGGTGACGTAGCGGCCGCCCTCCAGATAGAAGGTGATGCCGCCGATCAGCGCCACCATCGGCAGCACGACCAGCAGCAGCGGCCGCCGATAGCGACGCAGCGTGCCGCCGAGGCCGCGACGCGGACCGCCGCTGGCGGCGACGGACGGGGCGGCCGAAGGCTCCTTCTGCTCGGTCGGAAATTTCAGGGCCGGTTCAGCCATAGTGCTCCTCCCGTCGTTTTTCTTCGCGGTGGCAGTGCTGTTGGATCGCGCCACGCAAGTTTTCCTTGATGATCTGCATCTGCCGCACCAGGCGCTGGGCATCTTCCGGCGTCAGGCCGGCGAGCGCGGTGTCGGTGAGTTCGGCGCGGAGGCCGGCGAGCTTGCCGAGCAGCGGCCGCGCGGCTTCGCGCAGGTACAGCCGCTTGCAGCGCCGGTCGCTGTCGTCGCTACGGCGTTCCAGCCAGCCGTGGTCGCACAGCTTGTCGATCAGCCGAGTCAGGGTGATCGGCTGCAGTTCCATCTGTTCGGCGAGTTCGGACTGCTTCAGCCCCTCGGCGCGTTCCACCTTGGCCAGCACCGCCCATTGGGCGCGGGTGATGCCGTGCCGGGAGGCCTGCCTGTCCGCATAGGCGCGCATCAGGCGCTGCACCTCGGCAAAGGCAAAGATGAAGTTCTGGTCCTCCGGACCCCGGGTCATGGCGCCGCCTCCTAAGCTTTGCATAAGATAAGCAAGCTTATTATTTCTCAAGGCGCCGATTCGCATACGACAAATCCGAGTTGCGCATGCCTCTCAAACCTGGGTCGGTCGCGAGACTTGAACGCGGCCCCGGTGTAGGATGTTGCTCGAACATGAGCCGGCCCGGTTGGCCGGCGCGTGAGTGTGATGGGCCCGATGACCGCATTGAAGCCGACCTTCCCCGCGCCGGGGCACGATCACGACCGCTGCTCCGCCGAAGGTCTGGAACACGCCGAGCGGGTCTGTGCCGGCCGCTCGCAAAACCTCACGCCGATCCGCCGCCAGGTGTTGCGCGCACTACTGTCCAGCCATCGGCCGCTCGGCGCCTATGAGGTGATCGAGGAACTGGCCCGGGACATGCCGCGTCCGGCGCCGATTACGGTGTATCGGGCGCTCGATTTCCTGATGCAAAACGGGCTGGTGCACCGGATCGAGAGCCGCAATGCGTTCCTGGCCTGCGGCCACGATCACGACGACGCTGCCACCGTCGCGTTCCTGATCTGCGAATGTTGCGGCTCGGTCGCCGAGGTCCCGGCCTCCGAAGTGACGCAGCGCCTCAACGAAGCCGCTCGTCAGACCGGGTTCACGCCGAAGATGTCGGTGGTCGAGATCACCGGCGTGTGCGGCCATTGCCAAGCCGCCTGACGCAGTTTACGCCTTGATCCATGGGAGGAGCGTGGCGCGCCAGCGCCCGCCACAACACGGCGAAAAGCCGGAGGCACCATGTCGGTCAAGACGTCACGCCGGACCCCGGCGATTCCCGCGCGCCTGATCATTAAGCCCCCGCGACCGCTGCGGTGAGCGGCACCATGGGGCGTCCGCTGAGCGCCGGCGCGATCGCGCTGATGCTGCTGTGCTGCCTGTCGTGGGGCTTCAACCAGATCGCCGTGAAGCTGGTGCTGCCGGATATTCCGCCGTTCCTGCAGGCGGCGATCCGGTCGGCCGGCGCCCTGATCGTGATCTTGATTATCGCGAAATCGCGCCGGGTGAAGCTGTTCCAGCGCGACGGTACGCTGCGCGCCGGGCTGTTCGCCGGGATGCTGTTCGGACTGGAATTCGTGCTGATCTATCACGGCCTGACGCTGACCACGGCGTCGCGCGCGGTCGTGTTCCTGTACACCGCGCCGTTCTTCGTCGCGCTCGGCTCCTACCGGCTGCTCGGCGAGCGGCTGCGCCGGATGCAATGGGCAGGGCTGGCGCTGAGCTTTGCCGGGGTGGCGCTGGCGATCGGAGTGCCGCAGGCCGATGTCGACGCCAGCGTTCTGCTCGGCGATCTGATGCTGGTCGGGGGCGGTGCCCTGTGGGCCGCGACCACCCTGATCGTCAAGGGGACCCGGCTACAGCGGGCCCCGGCCGAGAAGGGGCTGGCCTACCAGGTGGCGATGTCGGTGCCGATTCTGACCGCCGCGGCGCTGCTGTCGGGCGAAACCATCACCAAAATGCCGTCGACGTTGTCGCTCGGGCTGATGGCCTATCAGACCATCTGGGTGGTCGGACTGACATTTTTACTCTGGTTCGGGCTGGTGAAGACCTATTCGGCCAGCAAATTGTCGGCTTTCACCTTCATTACCCCTTTATTCGGGGTGGCGGCCGGCTATCTGATCATGCACGACCCGCTGACCCCGGCATTCGGCGCCGCGGCGGTGCTGGTGATCGCCGGTCTCTATCTCGTGAACCGGCCGGCTCCGGTTCCTGCACCCAACGATCCATTGCTGAATGTCACCAAAACCTGATATTCGGACCACCATGAACAAGCTCGAAAATCCGCTGCGAGACGACGTCGCCGGCCCCGCGCCGCGGCACCAAACCACCCAGGTCATGGTCGGCGATGTGGCCGTCGGCGGCGGTGCCCCGATCGTCGTTCAGTCGATGACCAATACCGACACCGCGGATATCGAGGGCACCATCAAGCAGATCGCCGCGCTGGCCCGGGCCGGCTCGGAGATGGTCCGGATCACCGTGGATCGCGAGGAGGCGGCCGCCGCTGTCCCGCACATCCGCGACGGCATCCGCAAGCTCGGCCTGACCACGCCGATCATCGGCGACTTCCATTACATCGGCCACAAGCTGCTCGCCGAATACCCGGCCTGCGCCGAGGCGCTCGATAAGTACCGGATCAATCCGGGCAATGTCGGCTTCAAGAACAAGCGTGACACGCAGTTCGCCGACATCGTCGAGATTGCGATTCGGAACAACAAGGCGGTCCGCATCGGCGCCAATTGGGGCTCGCTCGACCAGGAGCTGCTCACCAAGCTGATGGACGAGAACGCCGCGTCCGCCAATCCGCGCGACGTCCGCGCCGTCACCCGAGAGGCGATGGTGCAATCGGCGCTGCTGTCGGCCGCGCGCGCCGAAGAGATCGGCCTGCCCAAGAACAAGATGATCCTGTCCGCCAAGGTCTCGGCGGTGCAGGACCTGATCGCCGTGTACCAGGATCTGGCCTCGCGCTCCGACTACGCGATTCATCTCGGCCTCACCGAGGCCGGCATGGGCTCGAAGGGTATCGTGGCGTCGTCCGCGGCGCTCGGCATCCTGCTGCAGCAGGGTATCGGCGACACCATCCGAATTTCGCTCACCCCCGAGCCGGGCGGTGACCGCACCCGTGAGGTCCAGGTCGCGCAGGAACTGCTGCAGACCATGGGCTTCCGCACCTTCGTGCCGCTGGTCGCGGCGTGCCCCGGCTGCGGCCGTACCACCTCGACGACCTTCCAGGAGCTGGCGCGCTCGATCCAGGACTTCATCCGCGACGAGATGCCGGAATGGCGTAGCCGCTATCCGGGCGTCGAGAATCTCAACGTCGCGGTGATGGGCTGCATCGTCAACGGCCCGGGCGAAAGCAAGCACGCCAATATCGGCATCTCGCTCCCCGGCACCGGCGAATCCCCGGCGGCTCCGGTGTTCGTCGACGGCCAGAAATTCCGCACCCTGCGTGGCGACACCATCGCGTCCGACTTTAAGGCGCTGGTGATCGACTACATCGAGCAGCGCTACGGCGCGACGCCGAATCCCGGCGCTGCCCAGATGGTGCCGGCGGCGGAGTAAGTCGAAGCCGCGCATGCGCTCTCATTCGGAGCGTTTGGAATC
>NZ_QTKI01000330.1:0-5531 GCF_010820945.1 Rhodopseudomonas sp. BR0C11 | reverse complement strand
GCACTTCACGCCGAGCTATCGGCCGTGGCGGCAGCGCATCGCCTTCGTTCCCGATGGCGATCTGTTCAGGGCGATTGCATCCGGCAAGGCCTCGGTGGTCACCGACGAGATCGACCGCTTCACCGAGCAAGGTATCCGGCTGAAGTCCGGCGAGACGCTCGAGGCCGACATCGTCGTCACCGCGACCGGCTTCAATCTCAACGTGCTCGGCGACATTGCATTCTCGATCGACGGCAAGGCGCTCGATTTCGCCGAGACCGTGACCTATCGCGGCATGATGTTCACTGGCGTACCGAACATGGCATGGGTGTTCGGCTATTTCCGCGCCAGTTGGACGCTCCGGGCCGATCTGGTCGCCGACTTTGTTTGCCGTCTGCTCAGCCACATGAAGCAGAACGGCCATCGTAGCGTGGTGCCGGCGCTGCGCCCGGAAGACCGCGACATGGCGCTATTGCCGTGGATCGACCCGGAGAACTTCAATCCCGGTTACCTGATGCGCGGGATGCACTTACTGCCCAAGCGCGGCGACAAGCCGGAATGGCAGCACAGCCAGGATTACTGGACCGAGAAGGATCAGTTCCCCGCGATCGATCTTGACGATCCGGCGTTTGTTTACGGCAGCTGATCTGCCGCGAGGTCGCCTGCCGGTTCCGTGTAAGCGTGCCGGCAGGTCTCCGTCTTTAACTTTCGATTAACTCAGTTCGGTGGAACGCAGCGCCTCTTATCACTTCGTAGTTCTCCGATTCACACAGCCGTGAGGCGGCGAAAGCGCAACGAGTTCATGCGGTTCCGTACCGTGTGACATTGCGCCGCCGCTTCACGATGTTGTGCCGCACAATTCCGCGATTAATTTCCATTCATCAAGCGTGTCCACGATCGCGTTGCTGCGATCGGCAGCCGACGGTCGGCTGCGCATGACGAGGCGTCGGTGCCTCGCGGATGACACGAGACGGATTGAAAGAGGTTATTTTGATGCGGGGATGGACCAAGCTGGGTTGGACGGCCGTTGCGCTCGCCGTCTTGGCGCCGGCGCTTGCCGGGTGCAAGGAACCGTCCGCCGCCAACGCTTCTGCGGCGGAGAAGCCTGAAGTCAGCATCGTCACCGTGAAGCCGCAGCCGCGCTCGATTGTGCGCGAACTGCCGGGCCGGATTGCGCCGATCCGCGTTGCCGACGTGCGGCCGCGCGTCTCCGGCATCATTCTGCGCCGGACGTTCCAGCAGGGCAGCGAGGTCAACGCCGGCGATCCGTTGTATCAGATCGATCCGCGCCCATTCGAGGTGGAGCTGCAGGCTGCCGAAGCTGCGCTCGCCAAGGCCACCGCCGCCCGCGATCAGGCCGACATGCACGCCAAGCGCGTCTCGATGCTGGCGAGCGAGCAGGCGGCGTCGCGTGCCGCCAACGAAGTCGCGACCACCAATCTGCGCCAGGCGGCAGCCGAAGTCGCTGTGCGCGAAGCCGAAGTCGCGCGGGCCAAGCTCAATCTGGAATACGCCACCATCCGTGCGCCGATCAGCGGCCGGATCGGTGCGGCGCTGGTCAGCGAAGGCGCTCTGGTGGTGCAGAACGATGCCACCAGCCTCGCGACCATTCAGCAGCTCGACCACGTCTATGCCGACTTCACCCAGCCGGTGTCCGAGATGGCGCGGCTGCGCCGCGCGTTCGACTCCGGCGAGCTCGATCAGATCGCAGCCGATGCGGTGCGCGCTCACCTCGTACTCGACGACGGCACGCACTATCCGGTGCACGGCAAACTGCTGTTCTCGGACGCCAAGGTCGACGCCTACACCGGTCAGGTGACGCTGCGCGCCGAGTTCGACAATCCGAAGCGCGAGCTGCTGCCGGGCATGTATGTCCGGGTGCGGATCGAGCAGGGCATCGACGCCGACGCCCTCGCGGTGCCGGAGCAGGCGGTTCAGCGCAACAGCGGCGGCGGCAGCGAAGTGTTCGTCGTCAAGGACGACAACCGCGTCGCCGTGCAGGCGGTGCGGGTCGGCGCCCAGCAGGACGGCCATTATCTGGTGCTCGACGGCTTGAAGCCGGGCGAGCGGGTGGTGGTCGAAGGCTTCCAGAAATTCGCTGCGGGTGACACCGTGGTGCCGGTGAGCGTCAGTGATCGCCGGTCGGCGGCTGCCGCGCCGACCACCACGGGTTCGGCGAACGCGGTGCGATAGGCGCCGCCCGATGCCCGCATTTTTTATCGACAGGCCGGTCTTCGCCTGGGTGATCGCGCTGTTCATCTGCTTGATCGGCGCGATCTCGATTCCGTTTCTCCCGGTCGCGCAATATCCGATCATCGCGCCGCCCTCGATCTCGGTGTCGACGCAATATCCCGGCGCCTCGCCGGAGAACCTGTACAACAGCGTCACCCGGCTGATCGAAGAAGAGCTGAACGGCGCCAACGGCATTCTGAACTTCGAGTCGACCTCCGACTCGCTCGGCCAGGTCGAAATCATCGCCAACTTCGAGCCGGGCACCGACACCGAAATGGCGTCGGTGAACGTGCAGAACCGCATCAAGCGGATCGAGGCGCGTCTGCCGCGCGCGGTGCTGCAGCAGGGCATCCTGGTCGAGGAAGCTTCCAGCGCGGTGCTGCAGATCATCACGCTGACGTCGACCGACGGATCGCTCGACGAAGTCGGCCTCGGCGACTTCATGATCCGCAACGTGCTCGGCGAAATCCGGCGTATCCCCGGCGTCGGCCGCGCGACGCTGTATTCGACAGAGCGTGCGCTGCGCATCTGGATCGATCCGGCCAAGCTGATCGGCTACAACCTCACCGCCGACGACGTCACCAAGGCGATCGAGGCGCAGAATGCCCAGGTCGCTTCCGGCAGCATCGGTGCCGAGCCGACCCCGAAGGGGCAGAAGATCTCCGCCCTGGTGCTGGTCAAGGGCCAGCTGTCCTCGGCCGACGAATTCGGCGCCGTGGTGCTGCGCGCCAATTCCGACGGTTCGACGGTGCGGCTGCGCGACGTGGCGCGGATCGAGATCGGCGGTTTCAGCTACCAGTTCAACACCCGCCTCAACGGCAAGCCGACCGCAGGTTTGTCGGTGCTGATGTCGCCGACCGGCAACGCGCTCGCCACCGCCAGCGCGGTCGAAGCCAAGATGAAGGAGCTGTCGCGCTTCTTCCCGGCCAACATCAAATACGAAATCCCCTACAACATCACCCCGGTGGTCGAGGCCTCGATCACCAAGGTGCTGCACACGCTGGTCGAAGCGGTGGTGCTGGTGTTCGTGGTGATGTTCCTGTTCCTGCAGAACATCCGCTACACCATCATCCCGACCATCGTGGTGCCGGTGGCGCTGCTCGGCACCTGCGCGTCGCTGCTGCTGTTCGGCTATTCGATCAACATGCTGTCGATGTTCGGCATGGTGCTGGCGATCGGCATTCTGGTCGACGACGCCATCGTGGTGGTCGAGAACGTCGAACGCATCATGTCCGAGGAAGGGCTGCCGCCGAAGGAAGCGACCCGCAAGGCGATGTCGCAGATCACCTCGGCGATCATCGGCATCACGCTGGTGCTGATCGCGGTGTTCCTGCCGATGGCGTTCTTCCCCGGCTCGGTCGGCATCATCTATCGGCAGTTCTCGGTGACGATGGTGTCGGCGATCGCGTTCTCGGCGCTGATGGCGCTGTCGCTGACGCCGGCGCTGTGCGCCACGCTGCTGAAGCCGGTCAATAAGGGCCACGCCCACGCCGAGCGCGGCGTGTTCGGCTGGTTCAACCGCACGCTCGACAATATCCGCGAGCGTTATTCCAGCATCGTGCGCTGGAATCTTGGCCGCACCGGTCGGCTGATGGTGATTTACGCAGTGCTGGTCGCCGTGCTCGGCTGGGGCATGGCGCGGATGCCCGGCGGCTTCCTGCCGATCGACGACCAGGGCTTCGTCACCGTCGACGTGCAGACGCCGTCGGATTCGTCCTACAACCGCACCTACGACGTCGTGAAGCAGGTCGAGGACTATCTGCTCAAGCGCGACGGCGTCCAGAACGTCACCTTCCTCACCGGCTTCAGCTTCCTCGGCCAGGGCATGAACGCGGCGCAGGCATTCGTCACGCTGAAGGATTGGGGCGAGCGTGATGAGAACTCCTCCGCCGCCGCGATTGTCGACGATGCCAACCGCAAGCTCGGTGGCATTCGCGACGCCCGAATCTCGGCTCTGCAGCCGCCGCCGGTCGACAACCTCGGCAACTCGTCGGGCTTCAGCTTCCGGCTGCAGGATCGCGGCCAAAAGGGCCACGAGGCGCTGGTCAAGGCCAGCGAGCAGCTGATTGCCGCCGCCAACGCCAGCCCAGTGCTGCAGAAGGTCTATGTCGAAGGCCTGCCGCCGGCGCCGGTGCTCAACTTGATGATCGACCGCGAGAAGGCCGGCGCATTCGGCGTCACCTTCGAGGACATCAACACCACGATCTCGACCAATCTCGGCTCGGCCTACATCAACGACTTCCCCAATCGCGGCCGCATGCAGCGCGTGATCGTGCAGGCCGACGCGGAAGGGCGGATGAACGCCGACGACATCCTGTCCTACACGGTGAAGAACAGTCGCGGCCAGCTGGTGCCGTTCTCGTCCTTCGCCACGGTGGAATGGGCCAAGGGCCCGACCCAGATCGTCGGCTTCAACTACTATCCGGCCATCCGCATCAGCGGCGAGGCGCGGCCGGGCTTCACCTCGGGTGACGCGATCGCCGAGATGGAGCGGCTCGCCGATCAGTTGCCGCGCGGCTTCGGCTACGATTGGACCGGCCAGTCGCTGCAGGAAAAGCTGTCGGGCTCGCAGGCGCCGATCATCCTGGCGCTGTCGGCGCTGGTGGTGTTCCTGGTGCTGGCGGCTCTGTACGAAAGCTGGACGATTCCGCTGTCGGTGCTGCTGACGGTGCCGCTCGGCATCGCCGGTGCGGTGGTTGCGGCGACGACGCGGTCGCTGCCGAACGACGTGTACTTCACCGTCGGCCTGATCACGATCATCGGTCTCGCCGCCAAGGACGCGATTCTGATCGTCGAGTTCGCCAAAGACCTGCGCAAGGAAGGCAAGACGCTGCGCGAGGCGACCATGGAAGCGTGCCACCTGCGTTTCCGGCCGATCCTGATGACCGGTCTGGCGTTCTGTTCGGGCGTGTTGCCGATGGTGATCGCGAGCGGCGCCGGCGGCAAAAGCCAGCAGGCGCTCGGCACCGGCGTGATGGGCGGCATGATCGCGGTCGTGGTGCTGGCGCTGCTATTTGTTCCGGTGTTCTTTGTCGTCGTGCAGCGGCTATTCGCCCGCGATCGCTCGGACGATCCTGTCGGGGAAACCCTGACGCACCAGGTTCCGATGCACGCGCAACTGCCGCACGATCAAGCTTAACTCGAAATTGCGAGCGTTGTCCGCTCCCGATTCCCGCGGGCGGAAAGCCGGAACCAATCGAATTATCTCCAGTTGTTGGTCGACAGGTGAACAACTCGTCTCGTCGACAGACAACTGGAGGAATTCATGAACGGAGACCAACCGATTAGCTGGCTGATGTTCTTCACGCTTGCTGCAGGCG
>NZ_QTKI01000329.1:0-5537 GCF_010820945.1 Rhodopseudomonas sp. BR0C11 | reverse complement strand
AGGGGGGGGCTCGGGGGGGCGGCGGCTGCGCGCGACCAAAATCGGCGCGGCCGCGGGGGCTGGATCTCGTCGCTGTTCGTATCGATTGCGCTGGCCTGGGGGACCTGGCCAGCCGGCGCTGAGCCGGCGATGGTCGAACACACCGCCTTGCCGCATGACGGCCAAGTCGGCGCGGTCGATCCGTCGGTCAATGCGCTGGTCGACTACGTGCGTGGCCTGCAGAGCGCCGGCAAGACCGAACCGAACTTCACGCCGGTGCCCGCCCACGGCCTCGCGCTCGGTGACGGACATGGCGGCGGGCATGGGGGCATGTCGGGCCACGGCGCCTCCGCGCATGGTTCACCCCACGGTTCACCACACGGCGGTTCTGCAGCCGGTCCGCGCTTCGACACGCGGTTTGCCGGACACGGTTCAATCGAGGCTTTGCTGGCGCTTCCCCAGATCGACGGAGGCCCGCAGCTCGACCAGACCCTGCGGTTTGCGGCTTCGCTGCGCCTCGCCACACTCAGCGAAAAGCGCATCCTGCGGTCTCACGCGACCCGCCATACGCTGGCTGCGCGCTTAGCCCGCGAGCCTGACTACGTGGCGGAGATGCCGGAGCCGGTCCGCGATGCCACCACGGTGACCACCTGGGTCGCTCTGGAGAATTTCGACGACACGATCGAGCAGCCGAAGCAGTTCGGCTTCATCGAGATCCTCGCCGCCAAGGCGGATGATTCTCAGCCGGTGCTGATGGTCGCGACGCGCGAGCCCAAGGCTGCGGCCGCCGGGCGTGCGCCGATGGTGGCGCCCGCACCAGGCGATCCCGATGGCCGTTACTTCGTCGGCTCCAAGCCGTGCGAGACCTGCCACGCCGGCCTGTTCGACGAGTTTCAGCAGACCGTGATGGGCCGCAACATCAAGTCCGGCAAGGTCACGCCGCAGGGCAAGATGGAATGCGAGACCTGCCACGGCCCCGGCTCGGCGCACGTCAATGGCGGCGGCGGCCGCGAGAAGGGCGGCATCCGCTCGTTCCGGCCGACCGACAGCCGCGGCTTCGATGTCGCCGAGGCCAACAGCGTCTGCCTGAGTTGCCACGAGAAAGGTGACCAGACCTACTGGCAGGGATCGCAGCACGAGACCCGCGGCCTCGCCTGCGTCAACTGCCACACCGTGATGCGCAAGGTGTCGCCACGCAATCAGCTCAAGACCGTGCAGGTGATGGATACCTGCTTCCAGTGCCACAAGGATCGCAAGGCGCAGGTGCAGCGCAGCTCGCACATGCCGATCCGTGAAACCAAAATCACCTGCGTCAATTGTCACAACCCGCACGGCAGCGCGACCGAGAAGCTGCTGCGCGAGGCGACCGTCAACGACACCTGCTACACCTGCCACGCCGACAAGCGCGGACCGTTCCTGTTCGAACATCCGCCGGTCCGCGAGAACTGCCTGAACTGCCACGAACCGCACGGCTCCAACCACGAGTCGCTGCTGATCGTCGCGCGGCAACGGCTGTGCCAGCAGTGCCATACCAACCCGCACAACCAGCCAGGTTTGCCGACGTCGGCGCGCTGGGCAGTCGGGAACGCCTGCCAGAATTGTCACAACAACATCCACGGCTCCAATGCGCCGTCCGGATCGCGCTGGCACCGATAGCTCGGGGCCGGGGACAGCGACGGCTGCGGCCGCCGTCGCTCGCCACACCAACAAGCCGCCAAGGGTGATGGAACGACTCGCGCGAAGGGGGGCCTTTGAAATGACGTTTAGGCAATTCCTGCTGACGTCCGCCGCAATCTCCGTGGTGACCGCAATGCCGTTGAGCGCGACCGCCGAAACGGCGGCCAAGGAGGAGCCGGCGCACTCGATCCCCGATTTCGATGCGGCCCATGGTGGCTGGTCATATTCGGGGGAATTCGAAGCCGGCTGGCGCTCGTTCATCCAGCGCCCGCCGAAATCGGCGACGCCCTGGGTATCGCCGGCCAATCCGGCCGGCGGCGGCGATCGTAACAACCGTTCGAAGTTCGAAGAGTACGGCCGGATCGCGCCGGGACTCTATGCCGAATATCTGCGGATGACGCTGCAGACCAAGGACGGCACCTACTGGAACGAGCTCCGCGCCGACAACATCGGCAACAACAATCAACGCTACGTCTTCGACTTCTCGAAAGCCGGCGAGCACTACCTCACCCTGGGTTGGGACGAGATCCCGCATCTCTACAACACCAGCGCGCTGAGCATCTGGAACGGCGTCGGTACCACCACGCTGACCACGCCGGTCACCATCCCCGGCAACAGCTTGTCGATCGTGGCGCCTGCGACTACTACCACCGCCGCGCAGCGCGCCGCGGTGACCAACGCGCTGGCCGGCAAGACCAACCTGATCGACGTCGGCATCGATCGCCGCAAGGGCAGCGCAGCCTATCGCTGGACCCCCGACCCGAACTGGGACGTCAAAGCCAGCTACTCCCACGGGCCCCGCGAAGGCCGGCAGATCGCGGGCTTTCCGATTGGCGGCCTCGCCGCCACCGGGCTGCAGCAGATGCAGGCGCCGCGGCCGATCGACGACACCACCCAGATCGGCAAGCTCAGTGGCCAGTACTTCGGTCCAACGCCGTGGGGCGGTCACTACAACGTCCAGGTCGGCGGCGGCTTTTCGCTCTACGACAACAGCTTCAATTCGTTCACCGTGCAGAATCCGTTCTTCGACCCCGCCAATCCGCGGGTGTTCTCGCCGGCGGCACGGATCAGCCTGATGCCGAGCAATCAGGCCTACAATACCGGCGTCACCACCGGCATCGATCTGCCGTTCAAGACGCGCTGGAACAGCACGTTTCAATACACCACGATGCGGCAGAACGAAGCCTTCATGCCGTTCACCGTCAATCCCAACATCACAACCTTCCTGCTGCCAGCCTCGAGCCTCAACGGCGAGGTCAACACGGCACTCTACAACACGACTGCCACCACCCAGTGGACGCCGGAATTCCGCACCACCACGCGCTATCGCTACTACGACAACGACAACCAGACGCCGGAACTGCTGATGCCGAATTACGTGGTCGAGGATTCGTCCGCCACCGGCATCGCTGCCGGCATCCCGCGGCGGTCGCTGTCGATGTCCTACACCAAGCAGAATGCCAGCGGCGAAATGCAGTGGCGTCCGGCCAAATGGGTCACATTCGGCAGCACGTTCGGCTGGGAGCAGTGGGACCGCTCCCGCCGCGACGCCAACGTGACCAATGAATTCATCGGCAAGCTGACCGCCGACTTCAAGGTTCACGACATTGCGACGCTGCGCACCAGCGGCCAGTATTCCGAACGCCGCTACGACAATTACGACGGCCTAGCGATGGCACGCGACACCTATTACAGCGCCACCGCCAACAACGGCACCAACTTGCTAATGCGCAAGTTCGATATGGCGAACCGCAACCAGACCAAGGCCAACGCCTTCCTCGACATCTCGGGCCCGGCCGGCAGCGTGTTTCGGGATTTCGTAATTTCACCGACCGCCGGCCTGCGATTTGAGGACTACCCAGACGATCCGCTGTTCTTCGGCCTGAAGAAGAGCAACACCTGGAACGCCGGCATCGACGTCACCTACAGCTTCACGCCAGGCTCCTCGATCCAGGCGTCGTATCTGTACGAAACGTATGATCGCTTCCAGGTCGGCAGCGGCACGCTGACCAACTCGGCGACCGGCCTGCCCAACGCCACACCGATCAATGCGTTCGGCAGCAACACGCTCGAGAAGGTGCAGACCATCCTGATCGCCAGCACGCTGGAGCTGATCCCCGGCGTGCTGGATTTCAAGCTCGGCTATGCGATCTCGTTCTCGCACGAGGATTGGGACTACGGCCCTTATAACGGCTACGCGATGCTGGCGAATGTCGGCGGCAGCGTATATCGGCCGTTCCCCACGGTGTCGACCAACTATCAACGGCTCGATGCGTCGCTGAAGCACACCATCGATCCGTCGATTGTGGCGAAGCTGGGCTGGACCGGGGAGGTCTACGTCAAGGCGCGCTACATCTGGGAGCGCAACAGCGTCGACAACTGGCAGCAGGATCTGATGTCGCCCTATCTGTACCTAGTGGACACCACGCTGGCGCGGATGATCGACATGGGCGCCACCAACCCGAACTACGACGCGCAGTACTTCCAGGTCTCGCTCAACGCCAAATGGTGAGCGGCAGCGACGCCACGCGGCGCCGCCTCGCGACAGAATCGGCTCGCATGCGAACGCGGCGAGCTTGCAGCCGGCGGCAAAGACGTGACCGCCGGCCGATACCAGCCAACGTCAACAACAATGGGAGGACGACAGACGATGAACGACAAACGCAATGACCAGCCACCGCTGTCGCGGCGCAAGCTGCTGAAGGCCGGCGTCGGTGCCGCGAGCGTCGCCGCGATGCTGGGCGCCGGCGTGGCTGCGGCGAATGCCCAGGTCACCAAAAAGGCCTCGCACAAGGACGCCGGCTATCAGGAATCGCCGAACGGTGCCAAGCGCTGCGGCACCTGCCGCCAGTTCCGGCCGCCGAGCTCGTGCATCACGGTCGAAAGCCCGATCAGCGAGAACGGCTGGTGCCGCCTCTACGCCGGCAAGGCGTAACGCGCCGCCGATCACGTCATCTGCTGCGCAACGACGAGCGGCGCAGCGGTCGCAAGCTCCGGGTCCGATACAGTCGGAGCTGGAGCTTGCGTCATTGCGGGCGTCCGCCTGTCGGGCAAGGCCTTCGGCCTCGCGCATGATCGATACGCTGCGCCCAACGTCGGCGGAGCGCGATCACGCGTCGGCGGTCTCGCGAACCAGGATGCGCTCGCGCAGCGTCGGCTTGTGCACCTTGCCGGTGGCGTTGCGCGGCAATGCTTCGACGAAACTGACGCGCTGCGGACATTTGAACCGCGCCAGCCGCTCCCGGCAGTGCGCCAGCAGCTTCGCCTCGCTCAGCTCTTGGCCGGGTTTGAGCGCGACCACCGCGACGCCGGTTTCGCCCCATTGCGGATCAGGCGCGCCGATCACTGCCGCTTCGGCAATCTCCGGCAGCTGGTACAGCACGTCCTCGACCTCGGCCGGGTAAACGTTCTCACCGCCCGAGATGTACATGTCCTTGGTGCGGTCGACGATGTAGTAGAAGCCTTCGTCATCGACCCGCGCGGCATCGCCGGTGTGCAGCCAGCCGTCGGTGAACGACGTGCGGTTGGCGTCCGGCCTGTTCCAATAGCCGGGGGTGATGTTCGGGCCCTTCACCCAGAGTTCGCCCATCTCGCCCGGTTTCACCGGCTCGCCGTCCGGACCGACGATCTTCAGGTCGGCGTGCAGCACCGGCTTGCCGGCCGAGCCGGCTTTGCGCGCGGCATCGTCGGCATCGAGCATCAGCACCGCCGGGCTGGTCTCGGTCATGCCGTAGCCCTGGACCAGGGCACAGCCACGTTCCTGCCAGATCTTCAATAGCGGCACCGGCATCGGTGCGCCGCCGACGCCGGCGAACTGCAGCCGCGACAGGTCGGTCGCAGCGAACGCCGGATGCTGGCACATGAACTGATAGATCGACGGC
>NZ_QTKI01000033.1:0-21127 GCF_010820945.1 Rhodopseudomonas sp. BR0C11 | reverse complement strand
GGTTTGTTCTCGACCACAAAGCTCTGACCGAGCTTCTCGGACAGATACTGACACACCAGGCGCGACAGCACGTCGGTGGCGCCGCCGGCCGCATAGGGCACGATCCATTTCACCGGACGATTCGGATACGCCGCCGCGTCCGCCAGCGCCGGCGAGACCAGCCGCGCACCAGCGGCACAGATCGCCGCGCCTGCCGCCGTCCCAAGCAATGCTCTCCTGCTGATGGTCATCGCATCCTCCATGTAATCCTGCTGGACACTGCGATAGCGCAGACGAACCACCCCGCGCATGCACGGACCGCGATCGTGGTAAAGGCGCATGAACGGCGAGGCGCCGTTCTTCGGGATTAGCGATAAGTTGTCGTTAATTCCGCCGCCTCATACTCGCCGGCGGGCTCCATATGCCCAACTGTTCTGCGCCGGAGTCACGGCACACCTGCGGCAAGGTTAACGAGACCTTACAGACCGAGCGATGCAAGGTTGAATCGATGACCGACTTTGCCCTCGCGCCGCCGGACGCAGTTCGAGCCAGCCCGCCCCGTCTCAAAGCCCTGCAGCTCGGCCTTCTGTGGCTGGTCGGTGCCAGCGGCGCGATCGTGTTCATCGAGCCGAGCCCCTACGAAATCGCCATCGTGCTGGCGCTGGGAGTCCTCGCCGTCACCGGCGGGCTCCGGCTAGCGCCGGCGCTGATCGTTCCGATCGGACTGCTGATCGGCATCGAACTCGGCTACAGTATCGGCGCTGTCGGCTTGATGGACGACCCCATCATTCTGAACTGGATCCTGACCTCGTGGTACATGGCGGTGACCGCGATGTTCTTCGCGATGGTGTGCCTGCAGGACACCCGCGAGCGGGCCGAAGCGATCGCCAACGGCTATCTGGTCGGCGGCCTCATCGCGGCACTGGCGGGCATCGTCGGTTACTTCAATTTGCTGCCTGGCGGGCAGGATCTCTTGACCTATGTGGGGCGCGCGCGCGGCACGTTCAAAGATCCGAACGTGCTCGGCGCGTTTCTGATCTTTCCGGCGATCTACAGCCTGCAGCGGGCGATCGAAGGTTCGTTCTGGACGATGGTGCGCAACGGCGTCGCGTTCGGCATCATCTCGCTTGCGGTGTTCTTGGCCTTCTCGCGCGCCGCCTGGGGCATGCTGGCCGGCGCCTCACTGCTCACCGTGGCGCTGATGTTCATCACCGCGCCGACCCAGCAGCGGCGGCTGCGGATCGTCGTCCTCGCCGCACTGGCGCTAATCGTGCTCGCCGCCACGATTGCGGTGCTGCTGTCGTTTGACCAGATCGACGCGCTGTTCAAGGAGCGCGCCAGCCTCTCGCAGCCTTACGACAGCGGCCGGTTCGGCCGGTTCGGCCGGCATCTACTCGGCGCCAAGATGGCGCTCGACTATCCGACCGGCATCGGTCCGTTACAATTCCGGCGGTTCTTCCCCGAGGACACTCACAACTCGTTCCTCAACGCCTTCATGTCCGGCGGCTGGATCAGTGGCACGCTGTATCCGGCTCTAGTGTTCGTGACGGCGGCCTATGGGCTGCGCAACGTGTTTGTACGTACGCCGTGGCAGCGGATCACGATCGTCGTGGTAACCGCGATGGTGGTCACGCTACTCGAGAGTTTCATCATCGATACCGACCACTGGCGGCACTATTTCATGCTGGTGGGCTTGACTTGGAGCCTGGCGATCGCCAGCACTCGGTTCCGACGCGGCCGATCAGACTCGGCTGTTTCCGCGGGCTGACCGCCCGCCACAGAGCATCGAACGCAGCGCATGACCAAACGCCACATCCTCGTGACCGGCGGCGCCGGCTACATCGGCAGCCACATGACGCTGGCCCTGCTCGGCGCCGGCGAGCGGCCGCTGGTGATCGACAACCTCTCTACCGGTTCGCGTGCGATCGTGCCACCCGAGGTGCCGTTCTTCGAGGGCAATGTCGGCGACGCCGACTTCGTCGGCCGAATCATGGACCAGCACGCGATCGAGGCGATCATTCATTTCGCCGCCAGCATCGTGGTGCCGGAATCGGTCACCCAGCCCCTCGCCTACTACGGCAACAACACCGCAAACGCGCGCACGCTGCTCGACTGTGCGGTCAAGCGCGGCGTGCCGCATGTGGTGTTCTCTTCGACCGCAGCGGTCTATGGCGAGCCGGACCGCACACCGGTCGAAGAGGATGACCCGACGCGTCCGATCAATCCTTACGGCCGCTCCAAGCTGATGGTCGAATGGATGCTGGCCGACGTCGCGCAGGCCTATCCGTTCAGCTACGCGGCGCTGCGCTATTTCAATGTTGCCGGCGCCGACCCCCAAGGCCGCGCCGGACAATCCACGCCGAACGCCACCCATCTGATCAAGATCGCGGTGCAGGCCGCGCTCGGCAAGCGTCCAGGCCTCGACGTTTACGGCACCGACTATTCGACCCCCGACGGCTCGTGCATCCGCGACTACGTGCATGTGTCGGATCTGGCGCAGGCGCATCTCGATGCGCTGGATTATCTGCGCGCCGGCAGGCCGAGCATCACCTGCAACATCGGTTATGCCAACGGCTACTCCGTGCTCGATGTGATCGAGGTGGTGAAGCGCGTGTCGGGCGTCGATTTCGAAGTGCGGATCAAGGGTCGGCGCGCCGGCGATCCCGCCTCGCTGATTGCGGCCAACCAACGCGCCCGGACCGCGCTGAACTGGACGCCGCGCTACGACGATCTCGAGCAGATCGTGCGCGACGCGCTCGCCTGGGAGCGCCGTCTCGGCTGAGGCGGCACGGTCAGCCCGCTGTCTCACCGCGGGACGACGCACCAGATCGGTACAGCCCCGGACGCTTGCAAGACAGCTCCTGCCGCCTTTCTACGATCGCGGCGATGCGGCTTTAACCACTTTACCTTGTTGAATGGAGGCGGTTGGCAAAAGGTTGCTTCCATTAGTCGAATGATCGATTGTTCCGCCGCAAAGTCGATCGACCTTGACGGTCGAGAGGAAGTGGAATGTCCAACACGCAAGACAGCGGCGAACAGCCGAATGCGCCGACAGGTGCCGAACGGCGCAAGTCGGATCGCAGGAAAGCTGCGTTTTGGATTCCATTCGAGCAAAATCTACCGCACGGCGAGCGCCGCGTTTCCGGCGATCGCCGCCGCGAGCGGTTCGGGCAGTGGCCGCGTGTTGTGCTCGGCGGACTGCCGATCGTCGTCAGCGACCAGACCGAGACTGCGCGCGCGATGGTCGATGAAGCGCTGCAGCGTCGCGGGCTTTGGCGCTATCCGGCCTACATGACGTCTGCGAACGGCGAAGTGACGTATCGCTGCGCGGTCGACGAAACCGAGCGCAAGCTGGTGACGGAGGCCGATGCCATCCATGCGGACGGCATGCCGCTGGTGTTCGTGTCGCGATTCCGCTGCGGCCAATCGCTGCCTGAACGCGTCGCCACCACCGATCTGTTCCACGAGGTCGCGCGCGAAGCCAGTAAGCGCGGCGCGACCATGTACATGCTCGGCGCCAACGAAGACTCCAACCGCCGCGCGGTCGAACGCGTGCAGCGCCGCTATCCCGGGCTGCGCCTCGTCGGCCATCGCCACGGCTATTTCGCCGACGAGGCCGAGGAAGTCGCAGTTTGCCGCGAGATCGGCGCGCTCGCGCCGGACATCCTGTGGGTGTCGATGGGCGTGCCGCGCGAACAGGCGTTCGTCGTGCGCAATCGCCATCGCCTGACCACGGTCGGCGTGATCAAGACCTCGGGCGGCCTGTTCGACTTCCTGTCGGGCTCGAAGCCGCGCGCTCCGCAATGGATGCAGAAGATCGGCCTCGAATGGCTGTGGCGCATGGCGCTGGAGCCGCGACGCCTCGGTGTACGCTATCTGAAGACCAACCCGTACGCGATGTACTTGCTGCTGACGCGGTCGCGCTGAGTTTCCTTCTCCGCTTAACGCGGATGCATCAGCACGTCGATTACACCCGCGTCCAACCTGCCGGTGCGCGGATCGGCCAGACCAAATCCCTGATCCAGCTCCCAATAGGTCCAGCCCCAGCAGTTCGCTTCGGCCGAATCTACCACGGACTCCAACCAGCGCAGCCGGCTGTCGCGCGGTGCCGCCGGTTTGAACACGCCGAATTCGTTGATGATCAACGGCCGCGCGTAGCGCTCCTGCCAGGCGACCGCCGGAATCAACTGCCGAGCCACATAGCTGGGCGAGCCTGCCTGCGCGATCGCGTTGTCCAGTTCCTGCAGCGCTTCATTGTCGCCGCGCGACGTCAGCTCGCTGCGCAGTCGCTCTACGGTGGGATCGTCGGCGACAAGCGGGAACGGTAGATCGTGAATCCGGCTCGATGGGTTGGCCGAATCCCAATGGCCCTGATGGGTGAACACCATCGGATCGTAGAAATGCAACGCATAGACGACGTTGCGGTCGGCGAGCGGCCTGAACTGCGGGAGAGAATCGGCGCGTTGCCAATAGGTTGGCCCGACGATCAGCGTGGTCTGCGGCAATTGCCCCCGCACAAAGGCAGCGAGTTGTTCGACTTCACTCTGCCAGCGATCCGGCGCGATATCCGGTTCATTCAGCAGTTCGGCGAACACCCGTTCCACCGGGTGCTTGCGGATCACCTTCGCAAGGCTGCTCCACGCGTCGGTGAGCGCCGCCATCGAGGACTTCGGATCATCGCGGTGGAGGCGGCCAAAGCCATCCCCGGGATGCAGGTCGACCGACACATGAAAGCCCAGGCCGATCAGTTCGGTGAGCGCCGTATCGACACCGACGAGCTGTCGTTCGATCGTGGCCGGCGAACTGAATGCCCGCATCACCAGATCGCCGGCGACCGGAAGCCTCACATGGGTGAAGCCCGCGCTACGCACGTCGCGGAGTAGCTCCAGGCTCGGAGCCTGCAGCCGCTCGTTCTCTGTCCAATTCGAGACATTCACGCCGCGAGCCAGCGCGGCGATGGTCTGAGGCGGAACGCCGGATGTCGGGCCCGTGCAGCGCCCCTGCGCATCGGCTTGCGCGCTCCAGCACAGTGCGAAGAGCGCGACGGCGGTGCAAGCGATCGCACCTCGGGTGAGCACGCGCCGTACGCCGGTCAGCTCGCCAGCCGTGCGGCGATGGTCGCAGCGGCGGGAGCCGGTTGCGCGCTGGCCTTGTTGACGACCACGCCGGCCGGTGCGTGACCACTCCGCGAGAGCAACGCCTGCGCTTCCAGGGCGGCGCCAGCCTGGGTCACGGCGCTGTCGATCACGAGCAGATTGAGATCGGTATGAGCAGCGATCTCGGCGACCTCCGGCTGCGAGGCGAGCGCCGGGGCGTCGATCAGAATTAGGTCGAACTCGCTGCGGACATCGTTCTGCACCGTTACGTCGGGTGCCGCGGCGATCAGACGGACGACGGACGGGATGGTCGTCTTCAGCACGCGGACGAGAGCGCCCCCATCCGACTCTGCGCGGTTCGACGGCGCAGCGGGCGCGGTGCGCGACTGCCCTGCGACTTCGATGACGACGCTCAGCATCCCGCGATCCACCGCGATCGCGTTCAGCGCACGCGCCACCGAGCTCTTGCCGGCGCCGGGATCGACCGACGTCACCAGCACCACCTTGCCATGCTGCGATCGCTTAACACCGATCGCATCGAGCAGCCCGACGACGTAGGGATCGAGCCGCCGCTCGCCGCCAAGCATCGCGAGCTTGCCGCCGAGGGTGCGCACGCCCGACAGATCGGGAATCCGCGCAACAATCGGCAGGCTGGCATAGTCGGCCGCGGGCTTCTTGTCTTCCACCGGCGGCGCGGCAGCTTCAGCCGGCACAGGCGCGGTCGCGCCTTCCGGCGGACGAGAATTGTCGGCTCGCTCCGGCTGGTTCGACATCGACGCCCAGATTGCGGTGACGGCGATCGACACCAGGATCGACGCCACCGCGATGGCGGCGATCAGCACCAGCAGCGGCGGGCGGGTCGGCCGTGTCGGCGGCGTCGCAAACGACGCCACCTTGGTCTGGCTCGCCTGCAGCAGACGCTGCTGATTGGTGGCGTTGTAGCGCTCCAGAAATTGCTCATAGATCGCCCGATTGGCGTTGGCCTCGCGCTGCAACTCTTTGAGTTTCACAGAAGCCTGGTCGTCGCCGAGCATCTCGGTCTCGAGCGTCTTCAATTGCTGTTCCAGCGCCTTCTGCTGGTCGCGCATCGCCTCATAGTCGGACTTGGCGCTGGCGATGTTGCGTTTGCGCTCGGCCTCGATCTGGCGATTTAGCTCGGCAAGCTGATTATAGGCGATCACCAGCTCCGGATGGCGATCGCCGAGGACAGCGCGCTTCTGAGCGATCTGATCGTTGAGCTGGGTGCGCTGGGTGCGCAGCACGCTGACGAGGTCGGACTTCGATCCGGTCGAGCCATCGACCTCGGATTTCAGGTCGCGCTGCGCCTGCTCGTAGCGGTTTTTGGCTTCCTCGGTGCGGAGTCGCGCCGCGGACACCTGCTGGGTCAGCTCGGTGACCCGGAGTTGACGCGTCGTACTCTCGCGGCCGGCATCGACAATGCGGTACTGCGTCTTGAACGCCGCGACAGCGTCTTCCGACGCCCGCAGCTTTTCGTTCAGCGTCTTCAGGCGGCTGTTGAGCCAGCCGGCGGCCTCGTCGGCGGCGACAGCGCGCACCTGGGTCTGACTGGCGACGAATGCTTCGGCGACCGCGTTGGCATAATACGCCGCGCGCTGCGGATCCTTCGCCACGAAGGTCATTTCGATCACGTACGTCAGGCCGCGCCGCGCGATCTCCAGATGCTTCCGGAACCGCTCCAGCACGCGGGCCGGATCGGTCTCGCTGCTGGCGATCTCATGATCTTCGGCAACTTTCAGCTTCTCGACCAAGGGCCGCAGGAAACCATCCGACTTCGCAATTTCGATCAGGCTCTGCAGCGCAGCGGCGTCCTGACCAATCCCGGGCAGCACCTCCTGATCGGTCGTGACGCGCTGCTCACGTGGATCGACCATCACCAGTGCGGTGGCCGCATAGCGGACCGGCAGCAGCCACAGCACGATCATACCAAGCACAAACAGCGCACCGGCAAGCAGCACGATCCGCTTGAGATTGTCACGCAGGAAATTGCTGATAACGGCGGGCGTCAGCTTGGCTTTGATCAGGTCGCCTCGATCGGTCGGAAGCTGATCAGGGCTCTCCCAGATGTCCGCAGTCGGACGCGGGGCGGGGACCGCCTTGTCCCGGCCTGGTTGGCTACCCGACATACGCACACTCCACACGAACCGCCTGCGTCACCACCGGGACAAAGTAAATATCTACGGTTAATCCGTGGTTACTCCAAGCCACTCGAACGGAACGTTACCAAATGGTTAAGGAACCATTCGGACGAAGCGTGAGTGCGACTAAATCGCTTGGTGCTTTCCGCATCAATTAACCGCGCCACGATGAAATCGACCAGGCGCGGCCGCGAGAGTGTACAATTACGCAGTCAGGACGTGCACTTTTCGTTAACCGTCACACCTGCAGCAAGCTGAACGAGACGGAAAGCGCACGGGGAGACGAGGCACGTGAACGAACAGATCACTCGAGCCGAGCATGCGTTCGTCACCGGCGGACGCACTGCGAGTTCGCGTGTACCGAAGGCTTCCGCCGGAGCGTCGGCGAAATCAATCCGTCGTCGCGTTCTTCTGATCCAGACCCAGGCCGAGAACGCCGGTGCGCAGGAAATCTCTCGTCTTGTCGGCGCCGGCCTTGCGGCTCGCGGCTACGACGTTGCGAACCTGTTCTTCTTCCGGCAATCGCGCGGGTTCGACGAGCCCGCGAACACCGTCTATTGCGCCCCGCAGCGTCCCGGCAATCCGCTGTCGTTCCTCCGCTTCCTGGTGTCGCTCGGCCAGCAGATCCGCGCCGCCCGCCCCGACGCCATCCTGACGTTTCAGCACTATGGCAATGCTATCGGCGGTGCGATCGCGCGGCTGGTGAGCCCGGCGCCGGTGATCGCCAATCAAGTATCGGCGCGGCTGACGATGCCGGGCTGGCTGCAGAAGCTCGACCTGATGATGGGGCAGCTCGGCATCTTCCACACCATTACGGTGAATTCTGAAGACATGCTGCGCGACTATTCGCGCTATCCGGATTCGTACCGCAGGCGCCTCACCCATGTTCCGCACGGCTTCGATCGCAAGCAGTCAACGTTGGCGAAAGCCGACGCGCGACGCCGCTTTGCCTTGCCGGTCGACGGCGTCGTTCTCGGCACCGCGGCGCGGCTGCATCCGCTGAAGCAGCTCGACGCCAGCATCCGGGTTTTGCCGGCACATCCGGCCTGGCGGCTGGCGCTGGCGGGGCACGGACCGGACGAAGCGCGGTTGCGCGCGCTCGCCGACCAGCTCGGTGTCGCCAATCGGGTATTCTTCGTCGGTGAAATCACGCCCGAACAGATCGCCGATTTCCTCGCCTGCCTCGACATTTTCGTGTTCCCGTCGCTGGCCGAGACCTTTGGGCTCGCCGCCGTCGAGGCGGCCCATGCCGGGGTGCCCGTGGTTGCCAACGATCTGCCGGTTCTACGCGAGGTACTGTCGTATCAGGGCGAACCGGCGGCGGTGCTGGTCAATGCTGCAGATGCGACCGCGCTCGGCGCCGCGATCAGTGCCGTGCTGGACGACCCTGCGCTCAGGGTGCGACTCCAGCGCAGTGGCGAAGGTCTTATGAAAAGATACTCTGTCGACGCCATGGTCGATGAATACGTCCGCATTCTCGAACAGGCGATATAGTTTTTTTTGACGGATTGTCTGATGATTGTTGAGCTTCGTTTCGACCAGCAACGACCTCGAGCATGGATGCGCCACTTGCTCGATCTGCTGGCGGGTAGTGGCCGGACTTTGCAGGTGAGCTGGATCTCGACGTCCGGGGAACGGCCGGCCGGGCTCGACACGCTGCTCGACCTCGAACGGATGCTGCTGCGGCGTGGCCAGCGCTGCGGGGGCGACCGCGAGACGGCGCTGCTCGAAACCTCGCGCCCCTCCCACGGCCAGCCCGAAGTGGTAATCGACTTCACCACGGCGCCCCGCGAAGTTGATTGCCCTGCCCGGCTGTATCTGCGCCCGCTGTTCGATGGCCAGCCCGGTGAAGACGCCGCGCTGGCCGCCATCCTCGCAGGCGATCTGCCGGTGATCGATATCCGCGACGAGGTCACCGGCGCGGTGATGTGGTCAGGAAAGCCGTCGGGTGAGAACGCCAGCGGCCTCGGCGGCGCGCTCGGCGCCACTATGGCACGTACCGGAACGCTGCTGAGGGGCGTCCTCGAAAGCGGTCCGCGAGCACAAGGCGTCCGCCACGACGGCCCTCATCTCGGCCACGCGCACTCCGCCGCAGGTTTTGTCGCCCGCAAGCTCGCGATGTCGATCGCCAAGGCGATCTACCGGCTGTGCTGCTATGCGCCGCATTGGCGGATCGGCTGGCGTTACACCGACGATGCCGGGATCTGGAGTTCCGGCGATCTGTCGGGACCAAACTGGCACGCGCTGCCGAGCCCGGCGAACCGGTTCTATGCTGATCCATTCGCGGTGACCTGGAAAGGCCGCACCTTCGTGTTCTTCGAAGATCTCGACCATCGCGTCGGCAAGGGCACGATTTCCGCGATCGAATTCGGCGAAACCGGCCCGATCGGCGAAGCGGTGCCGGTGCTCGAAGAGCCGTGGCATTTGTCCTACCCGTTCCTCATCGTGCAGGACGACGAGCTCTGGATGATTCCGGAGAGCAGCCTGCAGAAGACCGTATCGATCTATCGCTGTGTCGAGTTTCCGGGGCGCTGGGAGCGCCACGCGACGCTGCTATCCGGCGTTGAACTTGCCGACGCCACCATCCTGCAGCACGAAGGGCTGCATTATCTATTCGGCGCCACTCGCGACGATGATAACGATGGCGGCTATTCCGACACGCTGTCGATCTACGTCGCAGACGATCTGTTCGGGCGGTGGCGACCGCACGCGCTGCGTCCAGCCCTGATTGATCGCGCCAGCGCGCGGCCCGCAGGGCATTTCTTCCGGCGCAATGGACGGCTATGGCGACCGGTGCAGGACTGCACGCACGGCTATGGCGGGGCGCTGGCACTTGCGGAGATTAATGCGCTCTCGCCAGAGACTTTCGAGCAGACCGTGCATCACGTCATCGAACCTGGGCCGCGCTGGCCCGGCCGCAAGCTGCACACGCTCAACCGCTGTGGACGACTCGAGTTGATCGACGGCAGCGTGATTCAGCCCAAGCTGCAGCCGCTACGCCGAATGGCCCGCGCCAACGACCCCGTCGCGGTCCCGGCGCGCTGACGCTCTACGTTGCGCCTCAATCGCTACGGAGCAGACGGCCGGCGATCGATCCCGCAGCAAGACCAATCGCTCCGCCGGCGAGTTTGACACTGGCGTCGAACAGCCGCCCATGCCGTGACGCCTCCAGCACCTGCAGCAGTTCAAATAGCACCGCAGCGCCGAGCACGATCATCGCAGCGAATAGGATGTAGCGCGGGTAAGCCGCTCCGAACAATGCTCCCACCACCGCGAACGCCACAAAGCGCTCAATCGACGGCGAAAATCCGGTGGTTGGCCTGAGACCTATCGGGCTGAGGGTCGCAAACGCGATCCCCGCAAGGCACAGCCAGGCCGCAATCCGAAGCAGCGTTCCGAAGTTGAGGCTGACGACACGACTATTCATAGATCCGATATCCGCGCTGATGAGACGATGGTTAATGCCAAAGCGCCCCCGCTTCGGTCGGGTCTGCGAGCATCTTTACCGTTATCGACAATTATCGCCCGGCATTCGCTCGCCGATCGTTCAAATAGGATAGATTGCTACGGTGCGCCAGGACGGTGGCGGCGGGATTATCGACGTGGTGAACCCGGTCCCCGGAGGACTGTTCCCGTCGTCGGCGACTCCCTCAGAATCTGCAGACCCGTCGCGAGGTCGATGACTTTGAAATTCGGTACCGCGTTCGAAAGACTGATCGATCTGCGCAACAACCCTGCGATTCGCGCCATGACCGGCGCGTTCGGGCTGCGCGTTCTGATCACGATCGTCAATCTCGGACTGGTGACCCTCGCCGCACGCACGCTGAGCGGCCATGACTTCGGCACCTATTCGATGCTGTTCAGTGCCGCGGGCCTGCTCAGCGTCGTCGCCACCTTCGGCCAGCAGATCTTCATCATGCGGTCGTGGAGCGAATACACCAATGCGGGCGACGAGCCGAAACTGAAAGGCGCGATGACCTTCACGGCGCTGGCCAGCCTCGCCGGCAGCATCCTGGTCGGCTTGCCGTTCTTCTTCTGGGTCTCGCTGGAGCAAGATACGGTTCTGGCCGCATCGACGACGCTGTACTTGGTGTGTTTTGCGCTGATGCTGATCTCGGCACACGTCACCCGCGGCGCCGTCGGCGTCGGTGTCAGCGACGGCCTCACCTACCTGCTGGTCGCCACCTGTCCGATGGTCTACCTCGCTGGGTGCGTCATCTCAGGCACACCGATCGAGATCCACACCATCTTTCTGACCATGGCGGCAGCCTCATGCTTCACCGTGATGGTGCAGATGACGTTGTTGCGGCGACGGGTCCAGGCTCAGTTTCCGAATTTCGGCCGCTCACGCTTGGCCTTCGAGCTGCGCACCTGGAGCGCACGCTCGGCCAAGCTGTGGGTGTCGAGTTGCCTGGAGGCGGCCAATCAATACGCCGACGTCGTGATCATCGGCTACCTGATGAGTCCGACCGTCGCCGGCGCATATTTCGTCACCACCCGGATCGCCAACGCCTTCGCGATGGCCACTGGCGCGGTCTACATCTTCTCGACCCGTCACTTCCCGCATCTGTATTACAGCCGGCAGCATCGCGAGCTCGACGGCCTGCTCGATTCCGTGGCGCTCGTTACGCTCGCGATCGTCATCGGCGGCCTGATGGTGGTGCTCGGCGGCGGCCACTGGATCCTGTATCTCTTCAACGCCGAATACGTCTCGTATTACAGCGCCCTGGCGATCCTGACGGCAGGCACCGCTGCTGTCGCCGCCGCCGGCCCCTGCGGTTCGATCCTGATGCTGACGGGCCACGAGGGCCGCTATCTGACGATCATCGGCGGCACCGTGCTGATGCGCGCGGTCGGCTTCTTCATCCTGATCCCGCTGTTCGGGATCTCTGGCGCTGTCGCGGCAACCGCAATCTCGTTCATCGCACTGGCGCTACTGATGCGCAGCGCGTCGATCAAACTGGCTGGCATCGACGGTTCGGTACTGCGGCTCCTGACGGGATGGCGCCGACGCCGGCTCACGCAGCCAGCGGAATAATCCGCCTTCGGGGCCGCGCGACCAACGCCACGCTTCATCATATGCTCGGATGAATTCGTTTGGGGCCTAATGCTCGGCCGCGATCAGCGAGAGCCAATTGCTGAATAGGGCCGCCGCAGAAGCTTCGAGCGCAGCCGCCAGTCCAGGCCGGAGCGCCAACGGCGGCAGTTCAGCGATCATCTCCGGCTTGCGATCCGCCCGGGCACGATCGCAAAACGCGGCGAGTCGAAGTGCCGTCTCGGCGCAGAAGTAGTTTTCCGGTGCCGCCGGACAATCGTTGCGTTCACCGCCAAGATAGCGGCCGATGTCGCGGAGGAATTCGCGCTGCAGCGTCGCGGCGTCGTACTCCGGATGGCCTTGAAAGAACACCATGCGGCTGCGGCCGTCGCGCTTGAACACGTCGACGCTCGCTCCTGCTGCCTGCGTCAGCACGTCGTAGCCGGCGGCAGACAGGTCGTCCGCGTCGAGATCGTTGAGCCGCGAATGCGAAACCCGCATCGTCGCCGGCAGGTCGTCCAACATCGGATCCAGCTGCAGCTTCTCGATGGCATAGACCCCCGAGCATTTGCGCGGCAGTCTTCGGCGCTCGATGCCGTCGAGGTGCAGGACGGCGGCATGGGCGGCGAGACAGGACCAGATCGTCGAGCGGGTGTTGGCTTCGGCCCAATCCACCAGTCGACGGAACTCGTCCCAATATGGCTCGTCGCGGAGTGCCGCCGTGCGCGGCTCGGCGCCGGTGACGATCAGACCGTCGAGCCGGACGCGGCCGAGATCGGCGATATCGGAATAGAGACTGTCGATGCGGTGGCGGGCGGTTGGCGACCGCGGCACCGATCGCAACGCGAAGCAATGCAGCCGAACGCGCTGGGTGCCGGCCCCGGCACGCAGCAACTTAGCGAATTGGCGCTCGGTCGCGCGTAGCGCCGCATCGCCCATGTTGTTGACGAGGCCGATCTCGATCGGCTTGGGACGATCCGGCCGCCCCCACCAGCGTCGTTCGTCGCCGGCACCATCCGGCGCCAGCACAGGGCTGTCGATCGGATCGGCGCTGTCGAACAGCAGGCTCATGCGCGAGCGCCTATTCGGCCGCCGCCAGACGCGGCTGCGAACCGCAGGCCGCTGCGAGCGCCTGATCGAGATCTTCGATGATGTCGGCGATGTGTTCGATACCGATCGACAACCGGATTGTCTCCGGCAGCACTCCTGCTTGGCGCTGCTGCTCGGCCGACATCTGGCGATGGGTGGTCGAGGCCGGATGGCAGGCGAGCGATTTGGCATCGCCGATGTTCACCAGCCGGGTGATCAGCTTGAGCGAATCGTAGAACGCCTTGCCGGCCTCCATTCCGCCCTTGATGCCAAAGGTGAACAGCGACGATGCGCGGCCGTCGAGATACTTTTGCACCAGCGGATAATACGGGCTGTCCGGGAAGCCGGTATAGTTGACCCAGGCAACACGTTGATCGTCGCGCAGGAATTCGGCAACCTTGCGGGCGTTCTCGACATGGCGCTCCATCCGCAGCGCCACGGTCTCGATGCCCTGCAGCAGCAGGAAGGCGTTGAACGGCGACAGCACCGAGCCCATCGTACGTTGATAGATCGATCGCGCGCGCTCGACATAAGCAGTCGGCCCGAACCGCTCCGCATAGATCATGCCGTGATAGGAGTGGTCCGGCTGATTGAAGGCCGGAAATCGCTCGGGGTTCTTGGCCCAGTCGAACCGTCCGCTGTCGACGATGGCACCGCCGAGCGTGGTGCCGTGGCCACCGAGGAACTTGGTGAGCGAGTGCACCACAACGTCCGCGCCGAATTCGATCGGCTTGAACAGAATGGGTGTCGCCACGGTGTTGTCGACGATCAGCGGCACGCCGGCGCGATGCGCGACTTCGGCGATGGCTTCGATGTCGCAGACATTGCCGGCGGGATTGCCGATGGTTTCGCAGAACACCGCACGGGTGTCTTCATCGATCAGCCTGGCGATGTCGCCGGGCTTATCGCTGGCAGCGAAGCGGCCGGTGATGCCCTGCCGCGGCAGGATGTGGGACAGCAGCGTATGCGTGGTGCCGTAGAGCTGCGGCGCCGAAACGATGTTGCCGCCGTGATCGGCGAGATTGACGAAGGCGAAATGCAGCGCGGCTTGACCGCTCGCCACTGCCAGCGCACCGACGCCACCTTCCAGCTCAGCCACACGCTTTTCCAGCACGCTGGTGGTCGGATTGGCGATCCGCGAATAGCGATAGCCTTCGGTCTCGAGATTGAACAACGCGGCGCCGTGGTCGGCGCTGTCGAACGCATAGGATGCGGTCTGATAGATCGGCACCGCAACTGCGTGCGTCGTGGGTTCGGGCTCGTAGCCGGCGTGGATAGCGAGCGTCTCGTTGCGCATGAGCTCCTCCCTTCGCCGCGGCTGCACTTCACACACAGACGTCCGCGTCTTGCCTTTGCTAGAACGCACCGCATTAGCGGACAACACATTTCAAAGACGACGACAAACTATCCCTAATTTCGCTTGCTGATTTGAAGACAATTTGAATCGATTCCGATTTGTTTACCTTAAGCGCGCTTCGTCGAAGCGTTCGCAACAAATCGCCAACCGCCCTCGCCTACAATTGCACTCAAACTCGAACGAACTTTCAGAACCGGTGTCGATGACCGTGCACGCAGCTGCAGCTACCCGCCCCCCCGATACGGCGCCTGCACGCCCGTCGGTCGCCAAGAGCTGGCTGAGCGCGATTGAAATCACCGCGCGGATCGAACGCGAGCCACAGCGCCTGCTGTGCGATGCGATCGCCGAATGGGCAACACGTACGCCAAACGCGCCGGCGCTGATCTCGGAGAACGAGCGATTCAGCTACGCGGAGCTAACGCAACGGATCGATCGCTACGCGCGCTGGGCGCTGGAGCATGGAATCGGCAAAGGCGTCATCGTCGGGCTCCTGATGCCGAACCGTCCCGACTATCTGGCGATCTGGCTCGGCATCACTAAAATCGGCGGCGTGGTGGCGCTGCTCAACACCCATCTCACCGGCCCCTCGCTCGCCCATTGCATCGATGTTGCAGCACCCAGCCATATCATCGTGGCGAACGAATTGAACGACGTCTACGCCAGCGCAACACCGCATATGGCGTCGGCGCCTCGGCTATGGCTGCATGGCGACGAGGTTGACGAGTCAGAGCTGTTAGCAGCATTGGCGACTGTGAAGGACGATCCGCTGACAGCAAATGAGCGTCCCGCTGTCACCGTCGATGATGTGGCACTGCTGATCTACACTTCGGGGACGACGGGGCTGCCGAAGGCAGCGCGGGTCAGTCATCGCCGGGTGATGAGCTGGGCCGGCTGGTTCGCTGGGCTCACCGGCGCAACGCCCGATGATCGCATCTACGATTGTCTGCCGATCTATCACAGCGTCGGCGGCGTGGTCGCAACCGGCAGCCTGCTGATGGCAGGCGGCTCGGTCGTGATCGCGGAAAAATTCTCGGCACGGCGGTTCTGGGACGATATCGTCCGCTACGACTGCACGCTGTTTCAATATATCGGCGAGCTGTGCCGCTATCTTGTCCAGGCGCCCCACGCGCCCAACGAGACACGCCATCGCCTGCGGCTCGCCTGCGGCAACGGGCTGCGTGGCGACGTGTGGGGCGCGTTTCAGGGGCGGTTCGCGATCCCGCGCATGCTGGAATTCTACGCCTCCACCGAGGGCAACTTCTCACTCTACAATGTCGAGGGTGAGCCGGGCGCGATCGGGCGGATACCATCATTCCTGGCGCATCGCTTTCCGGCCGCGCTGGTGAAGTTCGACTTCGAAACCGGGCTGCCGATGCGAGACGGCCACGGCCATTGCATTCGCTGCGCTCGCGGCGAGCCTGGTGAGGCGATCGGCCGGATCGGCGAGGCCGAGCGCGGCGGCGGCCGGTTCGAAGGCTACACCACCGATGGCGACAGCGAGCGCAAAATCCTGCGCGACGTGTTTGCGCCGGGTGACGCCTGGTTCCGCACCGGCGACCTGATGCTGCAGGACGCCAAGGCCTTCTTCCGCTTCGTCGACCGGATCGGCGACACCTTCCGCTGGAAGGGCGAGAATGTCGCGGCGAGCGAAGTCGCCGACATCCTCGCCGCCTGCCCCGGCGTGATCGACGCCACTGTCTACGGCGTCAGCGTTCCGAACCATGACGGCCGCGCCGGCATGGCGGCCCTTGTGACAGACCACCTCTTTGATCTTGCGGTGCTGCATCGGCATCTCACCGAGCGGCTGCCGACCTATGCACGGCCGCTTTTCCTACGGCTCCGGACGGCCCTCGATCTCACCGGCACGTTCAAGCAGGCAAAGCAGCCGCTGATCGCCGAGGGGTTCGATCCGTCCCTCGTCAGCGATCCGCTCTATGTCGCCGATATAGCCGCAGGCCGCTACGTCGCGCTCGACACCGACATCTTCAGCCGCATCACCCGCGGCGCATTCCGATTGTGATGGACTCGACGATGCCTGCTGCCACACCAATCAACTATTCGCAGACCTGGACCTTCTTCGAGGGCGACTGGCACGATGGCAACGTGCCGATCATGGGGCCGCGCACCCATGCTGCTTGGCTCGGCTCGATGGTGTTCGATGGCGCGCGCGCGTTCGAGGGCGTCACGCCAGATCTCGACCGGCACCTGGCACGGATCAACTGGTCCGCGACTAACTTCAAACTGAATGCCCTGATTGATCAGGCGACATGGCTGGGCCTGGTGCAGGACGGCCTGAAGCGTTTCGCCGGAAATGCCGAGCTTTACATCCGGCCGATGTATTGGGCGCAGAACGGTGTCGGCGGCGGCGTGCTGTTCGATCCCGACACCACCAATTGGTGCCTGTGCATCTACGAAGCGCCGATGCCGAAACCGACCGGCTTGTCGATTACGCTGTCGCCGTTCCGCCGGCCGACCGCGGAATCTGCGCCGGTGGAGGCCAAAGCCGGCTGCCTGTACCCAAACAACTCACGCGCGATGATGGAAGCCAAGAGCCGCGGCTTCGACAATTGCCTGCTGCGCGACATGCTCGGCCACATCGCCGAGCTCGGCAACTCCAACATCTTCATGGCGAAGGATGGGGTGGTCTACACGCCGGCCGCCAATGGCACCTTCCTGAGCGGCATCACCCGGCAGCGTGTGATCGAGCTGCTGCGCGGCGACGGAGTCACCGTGATTGAGCGTTCGCTGAGTTATCGGGATTTCGAAACTGCCGACGAGATCTTCGCCAGCGGCAATTTCGCCAAGGTGCAACCGATCATCCGGATCGACGACCGCTCGCTGCAGCCGGGCCCGTTCTACGCCAAGGCGCGCAAGCTATATTGGGAGTTCGCTCACGGTTAAGCGCCGTTGCCGATACCGGCCCGCAATTCAGGGACCGAACAGCACCAGCTCGGTCTCGCTGAGATCGGCGAGCCGCGGCGGGTTCGGGCCCTTGTAGTACTTGCGGCCACGGGAATCGACATAGAAGCCGGTCAGTTCATCCATCGGACCGAGCGCGTCGAGAATCACGAGCGGCCGGCCGCGCCAGAGCAACGCTCGGCCAAGCACGCCTGCGCATTGCACGAATTCGGCGACGTCGCGGCAATACACCAGCTGCATCGCGGGGAATGGGAAGCGGCCGTGCTTCACCCGCTTCGGCAAAAACAGAAACGGCATCGTGCGGCCATCAGGCAGATGCACCGCGAGAGCCAGACATCCGTAAGACGCATGGCTGCGGAGCAGCTCGCACTCCGTCTCACTCAACCCGGCGACCACGCCGGTTGCTTCAGTCACCACCTCGACACGCGCGCCCTTTTCGGCGCGCGACAGCCACGGCAGCGCGAAGAACATGCCGTTGCAGTAGCGTTTGAACCCCAGCGCCTCGACGATCGGCCAGGTGTTCACCGCCGGCGAGATATTGACGTAGGTGACCTGCTTGTTCTTCTGCGCCATCGACGTCAGCAGCGTCGCATAGTTGCGAAAATCGGGCTCGACGTACCAGCTCGAGACGTTGCAGCGGAGAACCTGTTCCGGGCCGGGACGACGCGCCGCGTACAGCAACAACAATGCGCCGACGGGACGGCCACCACTCTCCAGCAGATAACCGTATCGCGCGCAGCCTTCCGGCAATTCACGCGCGCCGACGCGATGCAGTCCGCGCAACCAATAGTCGCGGCGGCGGCCCGGAAAGCCGCGCGTCAGCAGATCGGAGACAGCGTCGATGTCGGCGTCGCCGATCTCACGGCAACGTACTTTGCGGGCTTCCAAAGCCATTTACCAATCGGCCCGAATTGCAAGTGAAGCGCATGGATTTGTTTCGATTTTGCGCCATATGCTCTTTGTCTCACGGATCGATCAGAAAGGCGAAGTGTCGATGTCTGTACGGTTAACAATCGTCTCGGCGATGCAGCAGATCGCTGACGAACAAGGCTTCAAGGTTCCTGCGCTGACGGATGACTTGGTGCTACACGAATCCGGCTTCGACTCGCTCGGCTTTGCCGTGCTCGTCGCGCGACTTGAAGACGAACTCGGCATCGATCCGTTCAGCACGGCAGACGACGCCATCTTCCCGGAGACACTCGGCGACTTCATTGGAGCCTATGAGAATGTCCCCGCGTGAGATCGTTGCGCTCCGCCACTATCTCTCAACTGATCTGACCAGCCGCACGCTGTCGGACGCGACTCATGAGATCGCGTTCGCCTACATCGCGCGGGGGACTTGTCTTGCCGGCAAGCTGCCTGAGCTCGCCGGCCGTTCGGTTCTGCTGTCGCTCTCGACGCAGCTCGTCACCGGGCTGGTAATGATCGAACTCGACGGCGCGGCGCGGCGCATGCTGCTGTGCCCGCCGGATGTCGACATGACCTACGCCGCCGATCTGATCGCGGATGCGGAGATCGACGCCATCGTCACAGATGCGCCAGAGCGCTGGCAAGGCCTCGGCGTCGGCACCATCATCACCGCAGGTCTGCCGCTGCAGCCCGCGGCCCCCATCCCAGCCACGCACGCTACGTCGTGGTTGATGCTGACCCCCGGCACCACCGGCCGGCCGAAGATCGTCGCCCACACGCTGGCAGCGTTGACCGGCGCGATCGTCGGCGACAACGTCGCGAAAGATGCGCCGACCTGGGCGACATTCTACGACATCCGCCGCTACGGCGGCCTGCAGATTTTCCTCCGCGCCGTGCTCGGCGGCGGCTCGATGGTGCTGTCCGCGCCCGGCGAAGCAATTGGCGATCATCTGGCGCGGCTCGCCGCGCGCGGGGTGACCCACATCTCCGGCACGCCGTCGCACTGGCGCAAGGCGTTGATGAATCCAGCGATCGGCGGTTTTCGCCCCGGCTATGTCCGATTGTCCGGCGAGATCGCCGACCAAGCCGTGCTCGACGGACTCCGCAACGCGTTTCCTGACGCCTCGATCGGCCACGCCTACGCCTCGACTGAAGCCGGCGTCGGGTTCGCCGTCAATGACGGCCATGAGGGCTTTCCGGCGTCGCTGATCGGCAACGCGCCCGGCATCACCATGAAGGTGGTCGACGGCTCGCTGCGGATCAAATCGACCCGCGCCGCACACACCTATGTCGGCCGCAGCGCTCCGCCGCTGACCGACGCCGACGGCTTCGTCGACACCGGCGACATGGTCGAGCTGCGCGGCGATCGCTATTACTTCGTCGGCCGCCGCGACGGCGTGATCAACGTCGGAGGCCTCAAGGTTCATCCCGAGGAAGTCGAAGCCGTGATCAACCAGCATCCCTCAGTGCGGATGTCGCGGGTCCGGGCGCGGCGCAGCCCAATCACCGGCGCGCTGGTCGTCGCGGAGGCGGTGCTCGCCAGTGTGGCGGACGCCGGGCGCACCGGCGCGATCCGCGAGGCGATCCTCGCCAATTGCCGCGCCGCGCTGCCGCCACACAAAGTCCCGGCGTCGATCCATTTCGTGCAGCAACTCGATGTCACCGCCTCAGGAAAGCTGGCACGCCATGCATAAGGTGGTGGTGACCGGCGGCAGCCGGGGGATTGGGCTCGCGATCGCACGGCGCCTCGCCGCGGCCGGCTACGGCGTGATCGCTGTGGCGCGGCGCGAGAGCGACGAGCTGAAGGCTGCGATCGACGAGGCTGCGAAAGGACCTGGCTCGATCGCGTTCAAGGCTTACGACCTCGGAGACATCGACGGCCTCGCCGGCTTCGCCAAGTCGCTGCGCCAGGAATTCGGCAAGATCTACGGCCTCGTCAACAACGCCGGCATCGGCACCGAGGGCGTGCTCGCCACCATGCACAACAGCCAGATCGAGACGCTGCTGCGCATCAACGTGACCTCGCCGATCGTGCTGACCAAATACATTGTCCGCCACATGATGGCCAATGGCGCCGGCCGCGTGATCAACATGTCGTCGATCATCGGCTCGACCGGCTACAACGGCCTGTCGGTGTATGGTGCTACCAAGGCGGCGACGATCGGCTTCACCCGCTCGCTCGCGCGCGAAGTCGGCCGGCTCGGCATCACCGTCAACGCAATCGCGCCCGGCTTCATCGATACCGAACTGACCGCGGGACTTGCCGGCGAAGGCCGCCAGAAGATCGCCGGCCGCAGCGCGCTCCGTCGACTGGCGGAGGCGGACGACGTCGCGCGGATGGTCGAATTCCTGCTCGGCGACGGCGGCCGCAACATCACCGGCACCGTGCAGACGATCGACGCCGGCAATACGGCGTAGGTCACTGATGCGCTGAGACCTCCGTGCCAATCGCAGTGCGCTCCCTCTCCCGCTTGCGGGAGAGGGTTGGGGTGAGGGCGCCGCGCGCGGCGAGTCTTGCTATCGCGGAGAGGAGTGCCCTCACCCGGATCGCTGACGCGATCCGACCCCCCCCGCCAGCGGGGGAGGT
>NZ_QTKI01000328.1:0-5610 GCF_010820945.1 Rhodopseudomonas sp. BR0C11 | reverse complement strand
CCGAACCGGCCTGATAATTTGGTTGCGGCCGGCAGCGGCGACCCTGGCGCGCATGGCAGGTTCGATCGGCAGGCGTCGCCGCGGGTGTTTCCATTCAATCCGGCCTGGCTTCGCGCCGGTCTGGCCCTGGGTGTGCTGGCAGCCGGTGCGGCTCTGCTCACTGCCGCTGCCCGCGCCGAGCGGCGAGGGAGCGGTGGCGTCCGAGCTATTCCGCCGCCTGTGGTGGCGCGGCGCTGATCGATATCCCCGCCTCGGCTGCGCGGATCGCGGCCAGCTGCGCATCGACGACCTGCCGGCGGTTACGCTTCCTCACGTGTTGCGAGTAACCGGGACGCAGCGTTGCACCCGATGCAGGCAAGGGAACTGGATTGTGTGCGGTGGCGGCCCGCGCACTCCGTCGCAGCCAAACATCGGAACGGTCGATGGTACCAGCCGTTGTCGCAGCAGACCGTCTGCGCAGCCGGCTCTCGGAGCGCCAGACGATGTCGAACGGATTTCAAAAAACAGGGAGAGTTCAATGATGATTTCGCGCATGTTGCCCGCAGCCGCGCTGGTGCTGGGTTCGCTCGCCGTGGCGTCCGCGCCTGCGGCCGCCGCTCCGATTATGCCCGGTGCCGCGTCACAGCAGGCGCCGGCCGCCGTTCAGCAGGTGCAATGGCGCCATCATGGCTACCATGGTGGCGGGTGGCACGGCCACCGCGGCTGGGGCCATGGCGGTTACCATCGCCACGGCGGCTATGGCTGGGGCCCGGCGATCGGCGGCCTCGCGGCCGGTGCGATCATTGGCGGCGCGATCGCCAACAGTCAGGCGCAGGCCGGTGCGGCCGACGCCGACGCGTACTGCTCGCAGCGCTTCCGTTCGTACGATCCGGCCTCAGGCACCTATCTCGGCTATGACGGCCAGCGTCACCCCTGCCCGTAACGCCGGGACCATCTGAAACGACAAAGCCGCACGGACCAGGTCCGCGCGGCTTTTGTTTGTGGAGAGTTTGTCGAAAGCGACGGATCAATCCGTGCCGTCGTCGGCGGTGTCGTGGTCGTCGATGAAGTATTTGATCGCCGCGATCATCGCCGTGAAAGTAGCGATCCAGACGATCCGCGAACCATAACGGTCATGCGGTCCCGAGATGATGCCGCAGATCAGCGCATTGCCGAGCAGCGCCAGCGTCACCGTGCCGGCCAGCAGCGTCACGTCGTCGAGCCGGTGCCGCCACAGCGCCGAGCCGAGGATGATCAGCATCAGTACCATCGATCCCAGCGCCACCGGCACGTGGACCAGGTTCACGGCGTCGAAGTTGATGTCCCAATGCTGCTGCTTGGCCGCCCGCATCGCCGCGCTCTGCTCGGGCAGATAGCGCTCGATGATGCCGTAGGTGTGCGGCAGCCAGCCATTGGTGCCTTCACCGGTTGCCACATGCACCAGCTGATCCCACGTCGCCTTGGCCGCAGCCTTGAACTGCATCCACGGATAGGCGGTCACGGCCTGCTTGGAGATGAATTCCATCTCGTCGCTCATGCCCTCGAAGCGGCCGAGCTTGTCGAACATGTTGTTGCCGCCCCACAGGAAGTCGTCGCCGGTCGGCGGCAGCTCATCCTTATAGGGGCACAGCTTCAGCTGTTGCTTGGGGCAGTGGTCGTCGAGGTAGCGCTTGACGATGCCATCCTGCAGCATCCGGCCGAACGCAACGCCGGAGCCGCCCGGGGTCCAGGTGAATTTGCCCGACAGCGCGTAGTTGCAGCTCAGCACCAGCAGGGCGCCGACCACCAGGGCCGAGCTGGCAAGCGTGAGGCCCGACGCAGTGACCCGGCCGCGCAGCCAGGGCAGCAGCAGCCAACCGGCGACGCACACGCCGGTGAGCACGATCATGGTGGCGCTGTGGGTCGAGGCGGCGAACGCCGTGAAAGCGAACAGCAGAACCTTTTCGATGGCCGAGGTCTGGTCGCGATAGGCGATCAGCAGGAACAGCGACAGCACCGACAGGCCGGCGAAGATATCGGTCAGCAGCATGCTGGTGATCCACGGCAGTGCCGTGGCGGCGATCAGGCCGACGCCGATCGCTGCAAGCCGGAACGGTTTGGTAATACCGAACACCCGCAGCGTCAGTTGGATCAGCCACAGCGAAACGATCGCCTGGAAGCCGAGGTTGAGCCAGAACTGGGTCTGCTCACCGAGATGCAGGTAGATGCCGTAGGAGGTCGCCCGGTTGATGACGAGGTAACCTTCGTACCAACGGGCGAGGTAGCCGCCGGTGTCGTATTGGAGCAGCGGATAGCCGTTCCAGATCGCCGGGGCCAGCAGGAGCAGCGGCAGAACAAACAGCGCGATCCGCGCCGCGTTGCTCCGGCGCGCCTGCGCGGCGAGAACCTTACTAGGAATAGAAGTGTCCATCTCGACCGCTCTTATCAGCGCTGTGGACCGTCGGAAGCGACGGGTGCCGGCTCAGTTCGGCAACCGAGGCCGTCCGGGGCGGCCCGCACCATAGTGATTTCCGTTGACTACACAAGCGCTTCAGGCCGCCAGATAAGCCCTCAGGCCGGGCGCAGATGAAGTACAAATGAGGTCGCTTTATGTCGGGTGTGCACTTGGTGGCGCCCATACCCGGCCGGCTGCAACCATAGGGCGCCGATCATGAACGAAGCCTGACTAAGTTCAATGCCGTGGACGGGCCGGTGGCGGCCTCGCCGCGCAGATGGTTATAATTCCCCTGAACGGGAGACCGCCGGGGCGGCGGCCGGCCGGTCCCGGGGTCAGGACGTCGAGAGGACGGGAATGAAGATCAAGACCAAGCAATTCCGGGTCGAGGAGGGCGAGAAAGTCGACCTCGGCAAATGGCCCACCAAGGTCGATCCGTTCTACGAATCCAAGGAGCACTACCACGAATTGCTCCGCGCCCAGGTCGAACGGCTGAGCGACCTGCAGCAGCTGCTCTATGCCAGCAACCGCCACGCCGTGCTGCTGATCTTCCAGGCTATGGACGCCGCCGGCAAGGATGGGGTGATCCGGCACGTCATGTCCGGGGTCAATCCGCAGGGCTGCCAAGTGTTCAGCTTCAAGCACCCGAGCGCGACCGAGCTGCAGCACGACTTTCTGTGGCGGACCACCCGCGACCTGCCGGAGCGTGGCCGGATCGGCATCTTCAACCGGTCCTACTACGAGGAGGTGCTGATCGTCCGGGTTCACCCGGACATCCTGCAGAGCGAGCAGGTGCCGAATGGCGAAAATTTCGGCAAATCATTCTGGCACAAACGCTACCGGTCGATCCGCAATCTGGAGGAGCACCTGCACGCCAACGGCACCCGGATCGTCAAATTCTTTCTGCATCTGTCGAAGGAGGAGCAATGCAAGCGCTTCCTGGCGCGGATCGACGAGCCGGAGAAGAACTGGAAGTTCAGCGCCGCCGACCTCGAAGAGCGTCAGTACTGGGACGACTATATGGACGCCTACGAGAAGTGCCTCAGCGAGACCTCCAGTGATGACTCGCCGTGGTACGCCGTTCCGGCCGACGACAAGGAGAATGCGCGACTGATCGTCTCGCAGGTGATCGTCGAGACCATGGAATCCCTCAAAATGAGCTATCCGGAGACCACGCCCGCCCGGCGCAAAGAGCTATTACGGATGCGCCAGCAATTGCTGAAGTGAGCGGTGACGTGCCAGCCGCGCTCGGCGGTTGGTCGCATGCACCTGTCATGGTGATGACACGGTGCTGAGGTTACGGAGAGCAAATGAACTTGCAAGGTAAGAAGGGTCTGGTCGTCGGCATCGCCAACGATCAGAGCATCGCATTCGGTTGCGCGCGCGCGTTTCGCGACGCCGGCGCCGAACTCGCCGTCACGTATCTCAACGACAAGGCCGCGCCTCACGTCGTCCCGCTCGCTGAACAGCTCGGCTGTCCGATCGTGGTGCCGTGTGACGTGCGCGAGCCGGGTCAACTCGAGGCTGTGTTCGAACGGATCTCCCAGCAATGGGGCCGTCTGGACTTCCTGCTGCATTCGATCGCGTTCGCGCCGAAGGAAGACCTCCACGGCCGCGTGGTCGATTGCTCGCAGGCCGGCTTCGCGATGGCGATGGACGTGTCGTGTCACTCGTTCATCCGCATGGCCAAGCTCGCGGAGCCGCTGATGCCGGACGGCGGCTGCCTGCTCACCGTGTCGTTCTACGGCTCGGAGAAGGTGGTCGAAGACTACAACCTGATGGGTCCGGTGAAGGCGGCGCTGGAAAGCTCGGTGCGCTACATGGCGGCCGAACTGGCGCCGAAGAAGATCCGCGTTCATGCGCTGTCGCCGGGGCCGTTGATGACGCGGGCCGCGTCGGGCATCGCGCGGTTCGACGAACTGCTGGAGCGCACCCGCGCCCGGCTGCCGGCACATCAGCTCGTCAGCATCGAGGATGTCGGCGCGGTCGCCGCTTTTCTGGTCGGTGACAGCGCGCGGTCGCTCACCGGCAATATCGAATACATCGACGCCGGCTATCATGTGATCGGCTGATCGGAGCTGGCTGGAGAAACATGATGGAGCAGATCCAAAACCGTACCTTCGATGAGATCGAAGTCGGTGATACCGCCAGTCTGGTTCGCACGCTGACCTATCGCGACATCGAGGTGTTCGCGGTGATGTCCGGCGACGTCAACCCGATGCATGTCGACGCGGCTTTCGCCAAGAGCGACATGTTTCATCAGGTGGTGGCGCACGGCATGTGGGGCGGGGCGCTGATCTCGACCCTGCTCGGCACCCAACTGCCCGGCCCCGGCACGATCTATCTCGACCAGTCGCTTCGGTTCGCAAGGCCCGTGCTGCTCGGCGACACTGTGACCGTCACGGTCACGGTGAAAGAGAAGAACGCGGCCAAGAAACGCTTGCTGCTGGATTGCCGCGCCACCAATCAGCGCGGCGAAGAGGTGATCACCGGCCTTGCCGAAGTGATCGCGCCGGTCGAGAAGATTTCGCGGCCGCGGGTGCTGCTGCCGGAAATCGATCTCAATCGCACCGCGCAGCGCTACGAACGGCTGATCGAAATGACACGCGGGCTGCAGCCGATCCGCACCGCGGTGGTGCATCCGGTGGATTCCGCCTCGCTGCTCGGCGCTGTCGAGGCGGCGCGCGAGGGGCTGATCGTGCCGGTGCTGGTCGGACCGGAAGCCAAGATCCGCGCCGCCGCCGCCCAGGCTGCGGTTGATCTTGCCGGCTATGAGATCGTCGCGGTCGAGCACAGTGCGGCTGCTGCCGAAGCCGGGGTGGCGATGGCGCGAGCCGGCGAGGTCGAGGCGGTGATGAAGGGCGCGCTGCACACCGACGAGCTGATGCACGCGGTGGTCGATCGTGCCCGCGGTCTCCGCACCGCACGCCGTATCAGCCATGTCTATGCGATAGACGCGCCTGATTATCCCCGCGCGCTGCTGGTCACCGACGCGGCGATCAACATCTATCCGACGCTCGCCGACAAGCGCGACATCATCCAGAACGCGATCGATCTGGCCCATGCGCTGGGCATCGGCGAGCCGCGGGTGGCGATCCTGTCGGCGGTTGAAACCGTCACCGAGAGCATCCGCTCGACGCTCGACGCAGCCGCATTGTGCAAGATGGCCGAGCGCGGCCAGATCAAAGGCGGCATCC
>NZ_QTKI01000327.1:0-5620 GCF_010820945.1 Rhodopseudomonas sp. BR0C11 | reverse complement strand
TCTTGCATTCAGACTTGCAGTGATTCGTCGGCGCCGTGCTCTGGCGCGCCGTGGGACTGGCTTATCAGTAGGAATGACACGATGAAGATCCTGGTGACCGGCGCCTGCGGCTACGTCGGAACCACACTGGTGCCCAAACTGCTGGCGCGCGGCGACGAGGTGGTGGCGTTCGACATCATGTGGTTCGGCAACGATCTGCCGCCGCATCCAGCGCTCACTGTGGTGCGCGGCGACGTCCGCGATACCAGCTCGATCGACCTCGCTGGGATCGACGCGATCGTACATCTGGCCTCGGTCGCCAACGATCCGTGCGGCGATCTCGATCCGAAGCTGACCTGGGAGATCAGCGCGCTTGCCACCATGCAGCTCGCCGACCGTGCCGCGCGCGCCGGCATCCAGCGCTTCGTCTATGCGTCTTCGGGCAGCGTCTACGGCATCAAGGACGAAGAACAGGTCACCGAGGACCTGACGCTGGAGCCGATCTCCGAATACAACAAAACCAAGATGGTGGCCGAGCGGGTGATGCTGAGCTACGCCGGCGACATGGCGGTGCAGATCGTGCGCCCGGCAACGGTGTGCGGGCCGTCGCCGCGGATGCGGCTCGACGTCTCGGTCAACATGCTGACTATGCAGGCGCTGACCAACGGCGAGATCACCGTGTTCGGCGGCAATCAGGTTCGCCCCAACATCCACATCGACGACATCACCGATCTGTATCTGATGCTGCTCGATCGGCCCGAGCTGCGCGGCATCTACAATGCCGGCTTCGAGAACATCTCGATCCTAGATATCGCCAAGATGGTCGACGCGCAGGTGCCGACCAAGATCACCGTCACAGCCTCGAACGATCCTCGGTCCTACCGGATCAACTCCGACAAGCTGCTGGCGACCGGATTCAAGCCGAAGAAGACGGTGAACGACGCGATCCGCGAGATCATCGTCAAGTTCCAGCGTGGCGAATTGAAGAACGAGGATCGTCACTACAACCTGCGCTGGATGCAGCGGAGCCTGCAAGCGTGACCGGAATCGTTCCCGCGTCCGCGCCGTGTGCGATGGCCCGCGCGGGCTTCGACAAATATCTGGTGATCGGTTCGAACTCGTTCACCGGCGCCTCGATGGTCGGCTATTTGCTCGACCAGGGCGCCGACGTCGTCGGCATCAGCCGCTCCGACGAGCCGCATCCTGCGTTTCTGCCGTATCGTTGGAAGAAGGCCGATCGCTTCCGCTTTCGCAAGCTCGACCTCAACCACGATCTCGATGCGATCATGCAGCTGGTGACCGCCGAGCGGTTTCCCTGCATCATCAATTTTGCAGCCCAAAGCATGGTCGGCGAGAGCTGGGCCAACCCGGACCATTGGTTCATGACCAATGTGGTGTCGACGGTGCGGCTGCACGAGCGCCTGCGGACTTGCGACTTTCTCGAGCGCTACGTCCACGTCACGACGCCGGAAGTGTACGGTAACGCCACCGGCACGCTGACCGAGGACGCGGTGTTCGATCCGTCGACGCCCTATGCGGTGTCGCGTGCGGCCGGCGACATGAGCTTGCGCTCGTATTTCCGCGCCTACGGCTTTCCGGTGCTGTTCACCCGCGCGGCCAATGTCTATGGGCCGGGGCAGCGCCTGTACCGGATCGTGCCGCGCACCATCCTGTTCATCAAACTCGGCCGTAAGTTGCAGTTGCACGGTGGCGGCACTTCGGAGCGCTCGTTCATCCACGCCGCCGATGTGGCGGATGCGACCCGCCGGATCGCCTGCAACGGCAAGCTCGGTGACAGCTATCACATCTCCACGGACCGCATCGTCACCATCCGCGCGCTGGTCGAAATGATCTGCGCGATGATGGGGGCGCGGTTCGAGGAACAGGTCGAGATCGTCGGCGAGCGGCTCGGCAAGGACGCCGCCTACAAGCTCGACAGCAGCAAGCTGCGCAGCGAGCTCGGCTGGACCGACCAGATCACGCTGGAGCAGGGCATCGAACAGACGATCGCCTGGATCGATCGCTGGTTCGAGGAACTGAAGAGCCAGCCGTTCGACTACGCGCACAAGCCTTGAGGGCCGCAATGGGTCAGGAAATCGATCTGCTCGTCAACTATCCGCGCACCAAGCGCAATGTCGACGAGCGCGGCCAGACCAAATCGGAAGAGGATCGCGCGATTGCGCGGCGCTTCGGCAAGGAGTTTTTCGATGGCGACCGCCGCCACGGCTACGGCGGCTTCAACTACATGTCGCGGTTCTGGCAGCCGGTGATCCCGACCTTCCAGCAGCACTTCGGCCTGTCGGCGTCGTCTTCAGTGCTCGATGTCGGCTGCGCCAAGGGCTTCATGCTGCACGATATGGCTGAGCTGATCCCCGGCATCACCGTGAAGGGCGTCGACGTCTCGGATTACGCGATCGAGCACGCCATCGACGATATGAAGCCGCATGTCAGCGTCGCCAGCGCGACGAAGCTGCCGTTCGCCGACAAGTCGTTCGACGTGGTGATCTCGATCAACACCGTGCACAACCTCGTTCGTGACGACTGCGCCGCCGCGCTGCGCGAGATCGAGCGGGTGGCGCGGAAGGGCGCGTTCATCACCGTCGATGCCTATCGCGACGACGAAGAGAAACGCCGGATGATGGCGTGGAACCTGACCGCGCAGACCATCATGCATGTCGACGAGTGGAAGGCATTCTTCGCCGAGATCGGCTACACCGGCGATTACTACTGGTTCATCCCATGAATCCCGAGACCTCGCGCCGCCTGCTGTTCGACATGCTGCGGATCCGCAGCGTGGAGGAGACCATCGCGGCGCGTTACGGCGAGCAGAAGATGCGCTGCCCGACACATCTGTCGGTGGGGCAGGAGGCGGTTGCCGCGGCGGCGGGCGCGGCGCTGAGGCCGACCGATCTCGCGGTGAGCGGCCATCGCGCCCACGCGCATTATCTCGCTAAGGGCGGCAACCTGAAGGCGATGATCGCCGAGATCTACGGCAAGGTCACCGGCTGCGCCCGCGGCAAGGGCGGCTCGATGCATCTGGTCGACGAGAGCGTCGGCTTCATGGGCTCGACCGCAATCGTCGGCGGCACGGTGCCGGTCGGCGTCGGGCTGTCCTATCCGATGAAGCTGAACAACACCGGTCAGATTTCCTGTGTGTTCCTTGGCGACGCGGTGCCGGAGACCGGCGTGTTCTTCGAGTCGGTGAACTTCGCGGTAGTGAAACAGCTCCCCGTGCTGTTCCTGTGCGAGAACAATGGCTACTCGGTGTATTCGCCGCTGTCGGTGCGGCAGCCGCCCGGCCGCAAGCTGTATGAGCTGGTCGCCGGCTTTGGCCTTGAGACGCATCACGGCGATGGCAATGATGCGCGCGCGGTGTATGCGGCGCTCAGCGAAGGCGTGTCGGCGATCCGGGCCGGCGAGGGGCCACGGTTCTACGAGTTCGAGACCTATCGCTGGCGCGAGCATTGCGGCCCGATGTACGACAACGACCTCGGTTATCGCTCGGTGGCTGAATACGAGGCGTGGAAGCTGCGCGATCCGGTGCTGGCGCTGCAGCGCGCGCTGATCTCCGAAGCCATCGTGACCGACGCCGACGTGGCCGAGATGCAGGCCGAAATCGATGCCGAGATCGAGGAGGCGTTTGCCTTCGCAGAAAGCTCGCCGTTCCCGCCGCCCGAAGACGCCTTCACCGACGTCTATGCGTCGGCAGCAGGCTAAGGGAGGGCGGAATGGCAACCAGCTTCGCCGCCGCCATCAGGGATGGGCTCGCCACAGCGCTTGCGGCCGATGACGACGTGATCTGCTTCGGTCTCGGTACGGATGATCCCAAGGGCGTGTTCGGCACCACGCTCGATCTGCATAAGCAGTTCGGCCCGGATCGCGTGTTCGATATGCCGACGTCGGAAGCGGCGATGACCGGTTTTGCGATCGGCGCGGCGCTGAACGGCATGCGGCCGGTGATGACGCATCAGCGGCTCGACTTCGCGCTGCTGTCGCTCGATCAGCTCGTCAACAATGCCGCCAAATGGCGCTTCATGTTCGGCGGCAAGCGCGGCGTGCCGATCACCATCCGGATGATCATCGGCCGCGGCTGGGGCCAGGGGCCGACCCATTCGCAGAGCCTGCAATCCTGGTTCGCGCATATTCCCGGCCTGAAGGTGGTGATGCCGACCACCGCCGAGGACGCCAAGACGCTGCTGCTCGGTGCGATCTTCGACGACGATCCGGTGATCTTCCTGGAGCATCGTTGGCTGCACAATATGAAGGGCGAGGTCCCGGCCGGCGATGTCCGCGAGCCTTTGGGCAAGGCGCGCGTGGTCCGAAGCGGCGACGCTGTGACTATCGTGGCAATGAGCTACATGACGGTGGAGGCGCTGCACGCCGTCGATCATCTCGCCGCGCAAGGCGTCGCTTGCGATCTGATCGACCTGCGCAGCATTCGTCCGCTGGACTGGCCGACGGTGATCACCTCGGTGCAGAAGACCGGGCGGCTGCTTGCGCTCGACAGTGGGCATCTGACCGGCGGCGTCGCCGGCGAGATCGTGGCGCGGATCGCCACCGATCACTTCGCCAGCCTGAAGAGCGCGCCGCAGCGCCTCGCCGCGCCCGACGTGCCGGAAGCCACCAGCCCTGCGCTGACGAAGAATTATCACGTCCGCGCCGAACACATCGCCGATGCCGTCGGCCGGATGCTCGGCCGCGAGGTGGAAACCGCCTCTCTGGTCGCCCAGCGCACCTTCCCGCACGACGTGCCGGGCACTTGGTTCTCAGGACCGTTTTGAGGGCGCGATGATGGCACAACCTGACACTGTCATTGCGAGGAGGCGAAGCCGACGAAGCAATCCAGGGGCCCAGTGCACGGGGCTCCTGGATTGCTTCGCTTCGCTCGCAATGACGAGCAGAGGGCAGGACTCGAACACGCGGAGGCCGTCATGTCCGTGAGCTTCTGTGCGGCGGTGCTGACTGAGCTGAACCGGCCGCTGACCGTTGAAACCGTGCAGGCGCCGCCGCTCGCGGCGGGGCAGGTGCTCGTCAAGCTGGCTTACTCCGGTGTCTGCCACAGCCAGGTGATGGAAGCGCGCGGCGGACGTGGGCCGGATCGCTATCTGCCGCATATGCTCGGCCACGAAGGCTCAGGCGTTGTCGTCGAGACCGGCGCGGGCGTCACCAAGGTCAAGCGTGGCGACCGTGTCATTCTCGGCTGGATCAAGGGGCAGGGCGCCGACACCCAGGGCGTGCGCTACGCCAGCGGGGAACGGGTCATCAACGCCGGCGCGGTGACGACATTCAACGAATATGCCGTTGTCGCAGAAAACCGCGTCACGCTGCTGCCAGCCGGGCTGCCGATGGATGTCGCGGTGCTGTTCGGCTGCGCGCTGCCGGTCGGCTCCGGCATCGTTATCAACATCGCCAAGCCGCAGCCGGGCGCGACATTGGCGATCTTCGGTCTCGGCGGTATCGGGCTTGCGGCGCTGATGGCCTGTAAGCTGTTCGCCTGCAAGCAGGTGATCGCAGTCGACGTCGAGCCAGCAAAGCTGAAGATGGCGGCCGAGCTCGGCGCCACCTCGGTAATCGACGCCTCACGCAGCGATCCGGTCGAGGAGATCCGAAAGCCCACCGGCGGCCCCGGCGTCGACTACGC
>NZ_QTKI01000326.1:0-5626 GCF_010820945.1 Rhodopseudomonas sp. BR0C11 | reverse complement strand
GTTGCGAGCTTCCGCACCGTCTGATCCCGGCGAACGAGGAACAGATCCGGGATCAACCTGGACCTGAATGATGTCGCTCAACGGAGGAAACGAACGATGATTGGACGAAAGCCCCACCTCAGCCGTTTGCGGCTGATGACGATGGTGAGCGCTGCGGCGCTGATCGCCACGTCGATGACGCTGTCGCCGGCGCGTGCTGCGGACGACGCGGTCCTGAAGAAGTGGATCGACGAGGAATTCCAGCCCTCGACGCTGTCCAAAGAAGACCAGATGAAGGAACTGCAGTGGTTCGCCAAGGCGGCCGAGCCGTTCAAGGGCATGGAGATCAACGTCGTCTCCGAGACGCTGACCACGCACGAATACGAAGCCAAGACGCTGGCCAAGGCGTTCAGCGAGATCACCGGCATCAAGCTGAAGCACGACCTGATCCAGGAAGGCGACGTCGTCGAGAAGCTGCAGACCCAGATGCAGTCCGGCAAGAACGTCTATGACGGCTGGATCAACGACAGCGACCTGATCGGCACGCACTTCCGCTACAACCAGACCATCGCGCTGTCGGACTACATGACCGGCGAGGGCAAGGACGTTACCGATCCGATGCTCGACGTCGCCGACTTCATCGGCACGTCGTTCACCACGGCCCCCGACAAGAAGATGTATCAGCTGCCCGACCAGCAGTTCGCCAACCTGTACTGGTTCCGGTACGACTGGTTCACCAATCCGGACTACAAGGCCAAGTTCAAGGCGAAGTACGGCTACGACCTCGGCGTCCCGGTGAACTGGTCGGCCTATGAGGACATCGCCGAGTTCTTCACCAACGACATCAAGGAAATCAACGGCGTCAAAGTCTATGGCCACATGGACTACGGCAAGAAGGACCCGTCGCTCGGCTGGCGTTTCACCGACGCCTGGCTGTCGATGGCCGGCAACGGCGACAAGGGCCTGCCGAACGGTCTGCCGGTCGACGAATGGGGCATCCGCATGGAAGGCTGCCGTCCGGTCGGCTCGTCGATCGAGCGCGGCGGCGACACCAACGGTCCGGCGGCGGTGTATTCGATCGTCAAATATCTCGACTGGATGAAGAAGTACGCGCCGCCGCAGGCGCAGGGCATGACCTTCTCGGAGTCGGGCCCGGTGCCGGCGCAGGGCAACGTCGCCCAGCAGATCTTCTGGTACACCGCCTTCACCGCCGATATGGTGAAGCCCGGCCTGCCGGTGATGAATGCCGACGGTACGCCGAAATGGCGTATGGCTCCGTCGCCGCACGGCGCGTACTGGAAGGAAGGCATGAAGCTCGGCTACCAGGACGTGGGTTCTGCCACGCTTCTGAAGTCGACCCCGGCGGACCGCCGCAAGGCCGCCTGGCTGTATCTGCAGTTCATCACCTCCAAGACTGTCAGCTTGAAGAAGAGCCATGTCGGCCTCACCTTCATCCGTGAGAGCGACATCTGGGACAAGTCGTTTACCGAACGTGCGCCGAAGCTCGGCGGCCTGATCGAGTTCTATCGCTCGCCGGCCCGCGTGCAGTGGTCGCCCACCGGCAACAATATCCCGGACTATCCGAAGCTGGCGCAGCTGTGGTGGCAGAACATCGGCGACGCGTCGTCCGGTGCGAAGACCCCGCAGCAGGCGATGGATTCGCTGGCCGCGGCGCAGGACTCGGTGCTGGAGCGCCTCGAGAAGTCGAAGGTGCAGGGCGAATGCGGACCGAAGCTGAACAAGAAGGAGACCGCGGAGTACTGGTACGCCAAGTCCGAAAAGGACGGCAACATCGCGCCGCAGCGCAAGCTGGCGAACGAGAAGCCGAAGGGTGAAACCATCGACTACGACACCCTGATCAAGTCCTGGCCGGCGACCCCGCCGAAGCGCGCGGAAGCCAAGTAAGCGGCTGCGAAGCCTCATGGTGAGGAGGCGCGCAGCGCCGTCTCGAACCATGAGGCGACGCGCGCCGCATCATCCTTCGAGACGCCCGGCTGCGCCGGGCTCCTCAGGATGAGGTCTCTGCAAAATCGAAAGGCCGGGAGCAATCCCGGCCTTTTTGCTTTGGCATTGTCTTTCCACGTCATTCCGGGGCGCTCGCGGAGCGAGCGAACCCGGAATCTCGTCGTAGCAATCTCGGGATTCCGGGTTCGCGCTGCGCGCGCCCCGGAATGACCGAGCTACTTGCTTACTGCGCCGCCTGCGCCGACTCCAGCGTGGGGTAGTCGGTGTAGCCCTTGGCGCCGCCGCCGTAGAAGGTCGACTTGTCGGGCTCGTTCAGCGGAGCGTTCCGCTTCAGGCGCTCGACCAGGTCCGGGTTGGAGATGAACGGCTTGCCGAACGCGATCAGGTCGGCCGCGCCTGCATCGAGCTGCTTGTTGGCGAGCGCGAGGTCGTAGGCATTGTTGCCGATGTAGGTGCCGCTGAAGCGCTTGCGCAAGCTCGCGTAGTCGAACGGCGCGATGTCGCGCGGGCCGCCGGTGGCGCCTTCGATGACGTGGATATAGACCAGCTTCAGCTTGTTGAGCTCGTCGACAATATAGTCGAACAGCGCCTGCGGGTTGGAATCCGAGACGTCATTGGCCGGCGTCACCGGGGAAATCCGGATGCCGGTGCGCTCCGGTCCGATCTCCTTGGCCACCGCCGCGGCGACTTCCAGCATCAGCCGCGCGCGGTTCTGAATCGAGCCGCCATATTCGTCGGTGCGCTTGTTGCTGCTGTCGCGGGCGAACTGGTCGAGCAGATAGCCGTTGGCGCCGTGGATCTCGACGCCGTCGAAGCCGGCCGCGATCGCATTGGCGGCCGCTTTCCGGAAGTCTTCGATGATGCCGGGGATTTCAGAGAGCTCGAGCGCGCGAGGCTCGGAGACATCCGCGAACTGGCCGCCGACGAAGGTCTTGGTCTTGGCGCGGATCGCCGACGGCGCGACCGGAGCGCCGTGGTTCGGCTGCAGGTCGACATGCGAGATGCGGCCGACATGCCAGAGCTGGATGAAGATCTTGCCGCCGCGCTTGTGCACCTCGCCGGTGACTTTGCGCCAGCCTTCGACCTGGGCCTGCGAGTAGATGCCGGGCGTGTCCTGATAGCCCTGGCCCTGCTGCGACACCTGGCTGGCCTCGGTAATCAGCAGGCCGGCGCTGGCGCGCTGGCCGTAATACTCCGCCGCCAGCGGGCTCGGGACGAGACCCTCGGGCACGGCGCGGTTGCGGGTCAGCGGCGCCATCACGACGCGATTGGCGAGGGTGATCGGGCCGAGCTTGTAAGGTTCGAAGAGCTTGGAAGTCGACATGGGGCCGTCCTGGACAGTTACGGATGTCAGGAACTTGGGGGGCGGCCCCCGAAACACAATGGCCCTGCCGAAAATAGATGCGTCCGCATGAAATTTTGAAGTGCGGTTTCGAAAATGCCGTTCTTAAGGGAAAAGAATTGCTGGAAATCACGCGGGGGCGGGATGATTCCTGCCGGCCTGCAGTTCGGCGGCGGAGAGGCGCCGCCGAACCTGTCTTCGCGATCGCGCGTTCGGTGCGCGTCCGTTAGGCGGCCGCAACCGTGCGGCGCTGGCGGCGGAAGAACCAGAACACGATCGGGCCGACGAACAGCGTGCCGAACGCCGGCAACGCAGCGACCCGCAGCATCGCGGTGGCGTCGAGCACCTCGCCGCCGATGCCGGCCTTGCCGAGCACGAAGGCGGCAACCAGCGTGATAAACGGCCCGACCACCATCGAAGCGGCACCGGCCGCCTGGCAGTACAATTTGCCTTCCGGCGCGGAGGCGGCCAGCACGCGCGCCACCACGGCGGTAGCGACGAAGGCGATCGCGGTAAGGACCAAGAGCAGCATCATTCCAACTTCCTGTTTGGTCGGACGCTCCCCTGCCGCAGCGTGAAGATGGTGCTGGAGTAGGGAGAATGTCCTAGGTCGACAAAGGCGCGGACTATGGGAGGGCGCCTGTTCAGCGGCAACAGGATACTTTGTGCGCTGCAAACGATGTTGATCGAGCGCAGAAACTGCTTCTTATTTTACCGGCGCGGGTACTGGCCCAAGAGGTATCGCAGGACGCGAACAGGCATTTTACTACCGAAATCCTGCACCCAGGCGCTGAGTGACGGCGTTGCTATCAACCTCTGGGGGTGCGAAGTGGCACTAAAGAGCGCAAGGCTGGAATCGTTCGAAGCGATCCGGCCGAATGGGTCGCTTCTAAGACTTTCGTCGAGCTACTCGGCGGCCTTCGGCGCCCCGCGCAATCGGCCGACGATTCCGGTCGGGAAGAAGTACACGCTGGCGACGAACAATAGCCCGAGCCACAGCAGCCAGCGGTCGGGATGCAGCAGGTTCGGCAGCAACGGCAGCCCGGCATCGGCGGCGGCGGTCGAGGCCGCGCCCATCAGCGCCTGCAGATAGTTCTGCGCCAGGATGAAGATGGTGGCGCCGATGATTGCGCCGTAGATCGTGCCCATGCCGCCGATCACCACCATCAGCAGGATGTCCAGCATGATCGAGAACGACAGCGACGTATCCGGCCCGGCGTAGCGCAGCCACATCGCATTGAGCACGCCGGCGGCGGCGGCGACCAGCGCGGCCAGCACGTTGGCGTAAGTCAGGTGAAACACGGTGCGATAGCCGAGCGCCTCGGCGCGGAAGCGGTTCTCGCGGACCGCCTGCAGCACCCGGCCGAACGGCGAGTTCACCACCCGCAGCAACGCCAGGATCATGCCGGCGCAGCCGACCAGAATGATGTAGTAGGTCAGGATGCGGCCGTTGATCCGCACCCCGAAGAAGTCTTTGACGAACACCGTGCCGGGCCGCAGCAGCTCCGGCAGGCTGAAGCTGCGGCCATCCTCGCCGCCGGTCAGCCACGACAGCTGCGACGCCAGCACCAGGAAGGCGGAAGCGACCGCCAGCGTGATCATCGCAAAGAAGATCGCCTCGACCCGCAGCGAGAACAGCCCGATGATCAGCGCCAAGAGCGCGGCGAGCGGCAGGCCGATGACGATGCCGGCGCCGACCGCCGCCCAGCTCGGGCCCATGCCGTACAGCGCGATCGCCACCGCGTAGGAGCCGATGCCGTAGAACATGGTGTGGGCGAACGACACCGTGCCGGTGTAGCCGAGCAGGAGATCATAGGACGCCACCAGCGCCGCGAAGATGCAGATCTTGGCGGCGACGTTGAGCGGCTTGGCGCCGGGAAACACGAACGGGGTGATCGCCAGCATCACCACGATCGCGATCAGCAGCAGCGCCAGCACCCGGCTGCGCGGCGGATCGCCGGACAGGATCATCATCGACTTGTCACCGCATAGAGGCCGCGTGGCCGCCACATCAGGATCGCGACCATCAGCAGGATGTTGGAGACCAGCGCCAGCTTCGGCACCAGGAAGCCGCCGTAATTGGCGACCATCGCCACCAAGAGCGCGCCGATGAAGCAGCCGCCGACTGAACCGAGCCCGCCGATGATCACGACGATGAAGATCAGCACGGTGAGCTCGTTGCCCATCGAGGCGTGGACCTGCTCGCGATACAGCGCCCACATCACGCCGCCGAGCCCGGCCAGCGCCGAGCCGACCATGAACACGCCGAGGAACAGCCGCTTGACGTGATAGCCGAGCGCTTCGACCATCTCGCGGTTCTCGACGCCGGCGCGGATCAAC
>NZ_QTKI01000325.1:0-5653 GCF_010820945.1 Rhodopseudomonas sp. BR0C11 | reverse complement strand
GATCGAGTGGCGCACGATGATGCCGGCGAGTGCGATGAAGCCGATCATCGAGGTGGCGTTGAATGGCGCCCCGAGCAGCCAATGGCCGATCAGGATGCCGATCAGCGTCAGCGGGATCGGCGTCAGAATCACCAGCGGCAGTTTGAAGCTTTTGAACTGCGCCACCACCAGGACGTAGATTCCGAGGATCGCCACACCGAACGCCGCGCCCATATCGCGGAACGTCACCCAGGTGATTTCCCATTCGCCGTCCCACAACACGGTCGGCTTCGACTCGTCTGACGGCTGGCCATGCAGGCTGATCGCCGGCTTCGGCAGTTTGCCCCAGTCGTGGGATTCGATCAGCTTGTCGACGTCGAGCATGCCGTACAGCGGCGCTTCGAATTTGCCGGCGAGTTCGGCCATCACCATGTCGGCGAACCGGCCGTCACGGCGGAAAATCATGGGCGAGCCGACTTCCTTGGTGGCCTTCACCAATTGGCCGAGCTCGACCACCGTCTTGGCGCCGGGCAGCGAATTGGCCGGCACCGGCGTCGAAGCCAACGCCTCATTCCATTCGAGATAGCGCTTCGGCAACCCGACCGTAATGGCGATCGGATTGCGGCCTTCGCCGCGATGCGAGTAGCCGATCGAGGTGCCGCCGAACAGCGCCTGGATGGTGTCATAGACGTCCTTTTGTTCGACGCCGAAGAACTCCAGGCGATCCTGATCAATCGACAGCCGCAGCCGAGGCCGCGGCTCACCGATCGAATTGTCGACATCGACGATGAACGGCACCTGCTTGAAGATCTTCTCGACCTCGGCGGTGACCGCACGACGGGTGGCAGCGTCAGGACCGTAGATCTCCGCCAGCAGCGTCGACAGCACCGGCGGACCAGGCGGCACCTCGACGACCTTGAGACTGGTGCCTTCGGGCAGCTTCAGCGTCTGCAATCGCTTGCGCAGATCGAGCGCGATGTCGTGGCTGGCGCGGCTGCGCTCGCCGCGTTCCTTCAAATTCACCTGCAGCTCGCCGAGTTCGGGCCGCTCGCGCAAGTAATAATGGCGCACCAGACCGTTGAAGTTGAACGGCGCTGGCGTGCCGGCGAAGGTCTGCACCGAGGTGATCTCGGGCAGGCCGCGGGCGATATCGGCCGCAGCAAACAGCGTACGCTCGGTGTCCTCCAGCGTGGCGCCTTCGGGCAGGTCGAGCACCACGGCGATCTCGCTCTTGTTGTCGAACGGCAGCAGCTTCACCGTCACCGACTTGGTATAGAACAGCGCCATCGACATCAGCGTGGCGATGCCGACGCCGAGCAGGAAGATCCAGGCCGCGCGCTTGCTGGCGACGATGGGCGAAGCGAAGCGGCGATACAGCCGGCCGAGCCGGCCTTCGTCGTGACCGCCATGCGCGGCCACAGATGCGCCCTGCTTCGGCGCCAGCTTCAGCATCAGCCACGGCGCCACCATCATTGCGACGAAGAACGAGAACAGCATCGCGGCCGACGCATTGGCCGGGATCGGCGCCATATACGGCCCCATCAGCCCGGACACGAAAAGCATCGGCAACAGCGCTGCCACCACAGTCAGGGTCGCGATCACGGTGGGATTGCCGACCTCGGCCACCGCCTCGATGGTGGCTTGCAGCCGCGGCCGTCCGTCCTTCATCCCCCAATGCCGGGCAATGTTCTCGACGACCACGATCGCGTCGTCGACCAGGATGCCGATCGAGAAGATCAGCGCGAACAGGCTGACGCGGTTGATAGTGTAACCCATCAGATTGGCGGCAAACAGCGTCAGCAGAATCGTGGTCGGGATCACCACCGCGGTGACGATCGCCTCGCGCCAGCCGATCGCGATCGCGATCAGCACTACGATCGAGATCGTGGCAAGACCGAGATGGAACAGCAGCTCGTTGGCCTTCTCGTTGGCGGTCTCGCCGTAGTCGCGGGTGATGGTGACAGCGACATCCTTCGGGATCAGCGAGCCTTGCAGCGTCGCCAGCCGCGCCTTGATGTCGTGCGACACCACCACTGCGTTGGCGCCGGCGCGCTTGGCGAGCGCGAGCGTCACTGCCGGCACGCGGTCCCATTTTCCGCTGACGTCGCGAGCGTCGTTCCAGACCCGGTGCTCGGCCATATTCGGCCCGATGATCACCGAGGCGACGTCCTTGACATAGACCGGACGATTGTCGCGGGTCGCGACCAACAGCAGGCCGATGTCGGGAATACCCATCAGCGTCTGACCGGCCGAGACGCTGCGCATCGTGCCGGCGTCGCGCACATTGCCGGCGAGGAACGAGCGATTGGCGTCCTTCACCTTGGCGACGAGCTGCTGCAGCGTCACGCCGTACAGCGACAGCTTCTCTGAATCGGGCTCGACCCGGATCTGCTGCGCGCCGCCACCGGAGATATAGGTCAGGCCGATGCTGTCGACCTTCATCAGCTCGGAGCGCAGCTTGTCGGCGAGTTCGTACAGATCCTTGTCAGTCCAGCGTGCCGCGGCCTCCGGCTTCGGCGACAGCGTCAGCACCGTGACGGCCACGTCGTTAATGCCGCGGCCGACAATCAGCGGCTCGGGAATGCCGACCGGGATGCTGCCGATGTTGGCGCGGATCTTCTCGTGCACGCGCAGGATCGCGTCTTCGGCCTTGGTCCCGACCAGGAAGCGGGCGGTGACCATGACGCGGTCGTCTTCGGTCTGGCTATAGACGTGCTCGACGCCGTCGATACCCTTGACGATCGCTTCCAACGGCTTGGTGACAAGCTCGACCGCATCCGGCGCGCGCAGGCCATCGGCATTGATGCGGATGTCGACCATCGGCACGCTGATCTGCGGTTCCTCCTCACGCGGGATCGCCGCGAGGGCGATCAGGCCTGCGATCAGCGAGGCCAGCAGGAACAGCGGCGTCAGCGGCGACTGGATCGTGGCCTTGGTCAGGCGGCCTGAGATTCCGAGGTTCACGGCTGCACCAGCCTGTCACCGGGACGCAGGCCCGACAGAATTTCGAGACCGTCCGGCATCTCCTGCGTCGGATGCTCGCGGCCGCGCTGCACCGGCACCGCCACCGTCTTGCCGGGTTCGCCAAGATGCACGTAGTCGATACCGAATTCGGTGGTGATGAACTTCGATGGGATCACGAAGGCAGGGCGCTCGCCGCCGGAAATCCACACCCGCAGCCGGTCGCCGACGAAGTACTGCGGCAGCCCTTCGACCGTTGCGTCGGCAACGACGCGGCCGTCTTCGATCTGCGGATACACCAGGTCGATGGTGCCGAATTTGGCGACCTGATCGCCGAACTCGCTGCCGTCCACCCGGATCTTGTCGCCGGCCTTGAGGAAGCGCGCGTGCCGTTCGGGCACCCGCAGCCGCAGCTTGTAGTGCTGCTGCGCCACCGTGACGATCGGATCGCCCTGCAGGACCACCGAGCCGACGGTGATCATCTTCTTCAACACGCGGCCGTCGTCCGGCGACAGCACCTGGCCTTCCTTGAACTGCTGTTGCACCACCGACCGCTCCGCGGTCTTGGCGCGCAGATTGTTCTCGGCGACGTTGAGCGCGGTGCGCGCTTCGTCCAGCTTGGTGCGCGGCAGCGTGCCGCGCTCGACCAAGCCCGAGGTGCGGTCGTAGTCGATCTGCGCCTGGCTGGCTTGCGCCTGCAGCGCCTGGATCTGAGCATCGAGCGAATTCATCTGCAGCGTCAGCTTGTCGTCGCCGATCGTCGCGATCTCCTGGCCGCGTGTGACGCTATCGCCCTCCCGCACCTTCAGCGCCACCACCGTTCCGCCGATCCGCGCGCGGGCCGGCACCACGCTGATACTTTCAACGGTGGCGAATACCGCCTTCTCGTCGGAGATTCTGGTCTCCGCCACGGTCAGCGTCGCCGCGGCATTCGCCGCCACCGCTCCGAGCAGCCATGCGGCGACCGCGCCGCTCATCGTCCATCGCAGTCCCATGTCACGCCCTTGCAGGTTTGCGGCCCGTTATTCCGATCGACTGCCCCGGGCAGAACACCCGGTACAGCGTCGTCAGCACTTCGCGCGCCGGTTCGCTGGTAATCGAATAGAAAATCGACTGCGCATCGCGTCGCGCCGACACCAGCCCGTCGCGACGCAGCAGCGCAAGATGCTGCGACACCGTCGAGTCGCGCAGATCCAGCGCTTCGGCGAGTTCGCCGACCGAGCGCTCGCCGTCCACCAACTGGCAGATGATCAGCAGCCGATGCCGGTTCGACAGCGCCTTCAGAAGCTCGCTGGCCTGGTCGGCGGCAACCACCATCGGATCGTCTGTTATTTTCATATTTGCGTATATACGATTATTCGAATATATAGTCAACACGAATGCAGACGGCGGGGCCGTCACACAGGAGGAAGAATGCGATGAATCTCGATCAAACCGTGCTCGCCTTCGCCGGCACTGTCGTGCTGGTGAGCCTCGCGCTCGGCTGGCTGGTCAGCCCCTATTGGCTGCTGCTCACGGCATTCGCCGGGGTCAACATGATCCAGGCATCGTTCACGGGCTTCTGCCCGGCGGCGATCGTGTTCAAAAAGCTCGGCCGTCCGGCCGGCAACGCGTTTTCGTAAGGGCGACAGGAAACCAACAACAAACTTCATCGCCGGGCTCGACCCGGCAATCCATCTTCTGGCGACAAAGTTTTCAATGAAGAGCGATGGATGCGCGGGCCTTCGCCACGCCGAAGCGGCTACGGCCGCGCAGGCGGGTCAAGCCCGCGCATGACGCTGTTTGCGTTTGGCGCCGCAGCGGCTGGAAGCGATGCGACACCTCGAAGCGATGCGGCGCTCAGGCCGCCCGGCCGCAATTGCAGTTGCAGCCGCCTTCTTCTTCCTCGTCGTCATGATCGTGTGGCGCTGCCGGTGGCAGCGACCCGGCCAGGTAGTTCTGGATGGCGGTGACCGGATCGGTCTCGGACGTGGTGATTGCAACCACGCCGCGCGCGGCCATCCGCGCGAGGAAGCCGGGCCCGGCGCTGCCGGCGATCACCACGCTCACCTTGTCGAGCGGATGCTCGCCATCCTCTTTGAATTCATGGATCGACATCTCCTTCGGCAGGTCGAGCCGGTCGACCTCCTGAGGCGGGCGGCACGGCGCCGCATCGAACACCAGGAAGCGGCGGGTCTTGCCGGCGTGGCCGGTCACGGTGCGGAAATTCTGGCTGGCGATCGCGATCAGCATGATTGGGGCTTTCGAGATGATGTGAAGAAAGAAGGGCTTCTTCCTGTAACGTCGGAAGGTGTGCGCAGCGCGAACGACGAATGGCTCGCGTTGCCGGGCTTGACCCGGCACTCCATCGTCTTCGCGCAAGCGTTCGGGACGCGCTGACGCGCGCGATGGATGCGCGGGGCAAGCCCGCGCATGACCAATTCGATTGTGGCTGAGCTGCGCTCAGGTCTCGCCGATGATGATCTGCGTGTCGGTGGCGAACTTGTAGGGCACCAGCGGCAGGTTACGCGGCGCCGGCCCCAGCCGGATGCGGCCGGCGGAATCGTATTGCGAGCCGTGGCACTGGCAGAACCAACCGTCGTAATTGCCCTGATGCTCGGTCGGTACGCAGCCGAGGTGGGTGCAGATCGCCGACACCACCAACCACTGCTCCTTGCCGGGCTTGACGCGAGCCGAGTCGGGCTCAGGATCACGGAAGCTCTGCCAATCGGCG
>NZ_QTKI01000324.1:0-5659 GCF_010820945.1 Rhodopseudomonas sp. BR0C11 | reverse complement strand
CAACCAGATCGTGCACAAATCCAACAACCGGCTCGATGCCGACCTCGCGCTTTGTGAAAAGCACAAAGTCCCGATGCTGATCACCTCGCTCGGCGCCCGCGAAGAGCTGAACCAGGCCGCGCATAATTGGGGCGGCATCGTCTTCCACGACGTCATCAACCAGAAGTTCGCCCACAAGGCTGTCGAGAAAGGCGCCGACGGCCTGATCCTGGTCGCGGCCGGCGCCGGCGGCCATGCCGGCACGCAATCTCCGTTCGCCTTCGTCACCGAAACGCGCGCCTGGTACAACGGCCCGATCGCGCTGTCCGGCGCGATCGCCAACGGCCGCGCGATCCGCGCCGCCCGGGTGCTCGGCGCCGACTTCGCCTATATCGGCTCGGCCTTCATCGCCACCAAGGAAGCCAACGCGGTCGACCGCTACAAGGAGATGATCACCACCTCCGGCGCCGACGACATCGTGTATTCCAACCTGTTCACCGGCGTGCACGGCAACTACCTGAAGCCGTCGATCGTTGCGGCCGGCATGGACCCGGACAATCTCGAGCAGTCCGATCCGTCGAAGATGAACTTCGGCACCGATGAAGCCGGCGAGCGTGCCAAGCCGAAGGCCTGGAAGGAGATCTGGGGAGCCGGCCAGGGCATCGGCAGCATCAACGACGTGCTGCCGGCCGGCGAACTGATCGCCCGCTTCAAGAAGGAATACGACGAGGCGATCGACCCGCCGCTGTGAGGCAATAACCGTCGTCTCCTCCGCTCACTCAGGTCATCGCGAGGAGTGAAATGTCGAAGCAATCCAGCTCGGCGCACCGCGCTCTGGATTGCTTCGCTTCGCTCGCAATGATCGGGAAGAGCTTCCGATCTCGTCAGCTCAGCTCGTGGAAGTCACCGCATGGACTCCATCTATCGCATCGACGGCATCAATATCGAAACCAGCCCGAACGCGGCCGGACCGTGGGATCCGACGATGCAGCACGGCTCTCCGCCGTCTGCCCTGGTTACTTACCTCGCCGAACAGATCCCGACCCCGTCGCCGATGCAGATCTCACGGGTGACCGTCGACCTGTTGCGCCCGGTCCCGGTGGGACCGCTGACCTACCAAACCGAAGTACTGCGCGAAGGCCGCAAGATTCAGCTCTGCGCCGTGCGGCTGCTCTCGAAGGGCGTCATCGTGGTCGGCGCCACCGTGCTGAAGATCCGCGTCGCCCCGCCGGATCTGCCGGACGATATCGAGCATCCGCCGCTCGACGTGCCGCACCCCGACGACTGCCCGGTGCTCGACCCCGGCTTCACCCGCAATCCGTTCGTCGGCGGCATGTCGCTGCGCAAGGTCTATGGCGGCTTCGGCGAGATCGGCCCCGGCGCAACCTGGTATCGCGCCGACCGCGCCCTAGTCGAAGGGCAACCGACCTCGCAGGCGATGCGCGCGGTGGTCGCCTCTGATTTCAGCAACGCGACCTCGTCGATCCTCGACTTCAAGCACTGGACCTTCATCAACGCCGACCTCAACGTGTTCTTCGCGCGGCAGCCGGTCGGCGATTGGGTGCTGCTGAACTCCGAGATGTGGTTGGGGCCGGACGGAGCAGGCATCGCATCGTCGAAGCTCGCCGACGTCCACGGTTATTTCGGCCGCGCGATCCAGAACCTCGTGGTCGAACAGCGCTGAGCTGACGGCGCAGGCCTGTGGATAGCAGGGATCACTCCAGGTATTTCAACGAGGCGGCCAAGCCCTCAGAATCAGTTTAACACCGCATTAACCATCCTGGCACATCAATAGGGCCGCCGCGATGCGGGGCCCTTTCGACGACTGATCCTGCATCGTTGGCGTACACCACAGCCGAAGTGGACCTCGCCATGCTGCATGTCGAAAAGACTTCCGCGACCCTCGACGAACTCCGCATCCGGGTCGCTCACGCGCTGCATCGCCATCCGCTGTGCCGCGACGTGCGCTTCGAAATCGTCGGGACGCCGCGCACCCGCAAGGGCGGCAACTGGACGATTAGCATCCAGTCGGTCGCAGCCGACGCGCTGTGGGAAGCTTCCGAGATCGTTGCTGATATTCAGGAAGCTTATGAGCTGGCCGAGATGCCGATGTACGCGGCAGCCTGATCGAACGCCCGGGATACGGAACCAGGCGCCCCGCGGAACTGCTCATAGTTACCACTAACAGCCATATTTCCTCTGCATTCTTGCGCGATACGAACGTCCATTCGTCGCCGCGACGGAGATCAGCTTGACCAAGACCGTCACTCTTTCTGCGCTGGTGTGCGTGCTCCTGGCGAGCGCGTCCGCTGCCAGCATTCTGGCCCGCGCCAGCGTTCCCGCCGCGGGACTGGCCGGCGTGGCCGCGGTCGAGCGTCCCGTCAGCAACCGCGAATTCAAGGCCGACAAGCTCGAAGTCGCGTTGCAATCCGACGAACCTGAAGTCCAGGCCGCACAACAACAGCCCGCCGAAGACCAGATCGCCACGGCAGACGCGACCGCGCCGGCCAAGCCGCTGCAGCTCGCCTACGCGGCGGATGATCTGCCGGTTGCCGCAATCCCGGAAGCCGCGGCTTCCGAGCCGAGCGTCGCAGCACCGAAAGCCGCCACCAAGCTGCCGCCGGTGATCGCCACCACTCCGGTCCAAAAGCCGAAGCCCAAGCCTGCCGCGAAGGAAGCGCTGCTGAGCGACGGCCAGATCGCACAGATCAAGACCCGCCTGAATCTGTCGTCGTCGCAGGAGTACTATTGGCCGTCAGTCGAGCAGGCGCTGCGCGCCATCGGCCGCAAGCTGCATGCGACCACGCGCGGCCGCGACAGCAGCACACCAGCGATCGATCCGGACAGCGCCGAAGTGCAGCAGCTCAAATACGCGGCGATGCCGCTGCTGTTCCAGCTGCGCGAAGATCAGAAGCAGGAAGTACGTAAGCTCGCTCGCGCCATGGGCCTCGAACAGGTCGCGCAGCAGATCTGAGGCGATAGCAGCCGGCGCAGACGCGCCGCTGATCCCGGCGTTTGACCGACCCATCCCTACGCGGCGGATTCCTGACTGTCGCGCTCCGGCCAATCCGACGGCCGTCCGGGGACCAACTTCAGTCCTTCGACGAAGTGATCGACCCAGGTGCGATCGACGAACGGCAGCCAATCCAGAAAACGCTTGGAGAAGTTCGGCTTGATGGCGAGGAGCTCGTCGCAAGCGATCCGCGCCCCGTCGAGTTGGCCCATCCGAGCCAGCGCGTTGATCTTCAAAACGTGCGCGTACCAATAGGCAGGGCGCCGCGCGAGCGCCAGCGTGGCATGCTCGATCGCTTCCGGCCATTGTCTCAGCATGGTGTAGGCGAGCGCCAACTCGCCCAGCGAATAGAAGATGTTCGGATCGTTCGACGACAGCCGCATCGCGGTCTTGAGTTGAACTATCGCCCGATAGGGCTCACCCGCGAGGTTGAAACAACCGCCGAGCTGAGCATGCGCCAGCGCCAGGCTCGGGGTCAGCGTGATCGCCTGCTTCAGCAGGTTCTTTGCCTCGAGCGGATGCCGCAGCCACATCTCGGCGATGCCGGCCAGCATGAAGCCGCGGCCGTCGTCCGGATCGGCCAGCATTGCCTGCTGCGCCAGCTTGCGCATCCGCAGGATCTGATCCTGCGGCTGGCGGCCGGCCCAGATCGACCACGCCAGCGCTGCCGTCGCCTGGATCAGTGCTTCGGGTGAATTGGGATCGAGCGTCAGCGCTTCGGCGAACAGTTTCTGCGCCATTTCGGAATCGGCGCGCGTCAGCCGGTTGAGATGCCAGCGGCCGCGCCAGATCAGATCGCTGACGCCCAGTTTGTCCTGCCGTTTGCCGCGAATGCGGATCTGCTCGGCGTGGTCGATCCGGCTTTCGAGCTGCGCCACCAGTTCGTTGACGAACTGCACGAGTTCATCATGCCCCGCCGGCGATTGCAGCGTGAAGCGCCGCGACCACAGCGAATAGCCGGTGATCGCCTCGGCCAGCGAGGCCGACACCCCATAGGAGTCGTAAGCACGATACAGCCGGCCCTCGACGAGGTACTGCGCGCCGAGGCGCTGGCCGATCAGCTTGCGGTCATCCCGCTCGGTGAACGAGAAGCTGGAGTTGCGCGAGATCACCGGCAGCCAGCGGATGCGCGACAGTCCGACGATCAGTTCTTCGCCGATACCTTCCGCCACGTAGTCCAGCGCCTCGTCCCCGGTGGCGTTGGCGAACGGCAGCACCGCAATGGCGGGCCGGCCGGCGAAGCCCACCGGCGGCGTCGAGATGTCGACGATATGGGTCGGCAGCGTCGTCGCGCCGCCGGCCACCGCCGAGACCACGACATCGTTCGCCGGCGGCACCAGCGCGTCGCGCTGCTCATGCAGCCATTGGCCGAAGCCGCGCTCGCTCGGAATATCGAGACCTTCCAACAGCTCACCGGCGGCCCGGCCGGGGCGCGCGGCGAACAGGTCGATGTCGATCAGGTCGGTGCGTAGCCGTACACGATCGCGGTCGCTGACCAGCAGCTCGGCGCCGTCCGCGTTCAGCAGCTTGCGCAGGTTCGATAGTTCGCGGCGCAGACTGCCGGCTGCTTCGGCCTTGCGCCGACTACCCCACAACCGATCCTGCAGCCAGCCGCGGGCACGTGCGCCGTCACGCGACAAGGCGAGCATTGCGACAACGGCGATGCCCTTTTTGCTGGTGATCTCGACCCGGCGCCCGGCCGGCGCCGTGAGCTCGAAGGGTCCAAGCAGCCGAAGCGCATATCGCTCCGAATTCGCCGCCGTCATCCCGTATCCTTCCTGCCTCTCCGGTCAAAATAGCACTTTTCACGCGTCTATCACGCCATTTTCACGCTAGAGGCCGATCGATAAGGAAGCGGAACTAGACCCAATAAGGGAATATGCAAGATGTCTCTTGACCAATTGAAAAATTGAGAAACAAAGAGAAGCATTACCGTCGGTTGCAGCGGGCGAGCGAGCAACGACATGCGAGTGCATCGTATGTGAAACGGCGGAAGATACGGGCGGGGTTATGGTTGGCGTGTCTGGAAGCGAGCTCCACCAGGAGCTTCTGTTCGCGTTCGGCGGCGGCGAGCGCGATGTTACCGTGGCGCTGCTCGACGGATTGGTCGACCGCACCCATGATTGTTTCATCGGCGCGCCCCTCAAGCCCCTCAACACCGCAGTCGCCCAGCACACCGGCGACGACGCCCCCCCAAGCGCACAAGCCACCCACCTGGCCAGCCTCCTCTTCGGGCAACCCTGCCGGTCGGTGGAGGGCATCGCGCCGATGTGCCGCGGGCTGCTGGCACCGATCTTCAGTGACGCACGATCGGTGTGCGGACAGGCCGATCTGGCCGACGCGATCACCCGGGCGCTCGATCACGGCGCCGACATTATCCTGATTGGTGCCGGTGCGTTCGAACGCCCCTGGTATCCGGGCTTCGCCTTGGCGGACGCGGTCGCCAAGTGCAACGCCAGCAACACGCTGATCGTCACCAGCGCCGGCAGCAAAGGCTGCACCACTCTGCTCCGTCGTTGCGGCGCTTTGAACTTGCTGCCGGTCGCAGCCCTCGACAGTGTCGGCCAGCTCCTCGGCGGCCAATGCCGTGACCTCGGCGATATCGGAATCGCTATTCCCGGCACCAGCGTATCCGGCGCGGCCCTGGAAGGCCGAGTGGTGCAGCGA
>NZ_QTKI01000323.1:0-5674 GCF_010820945.1 Rhodopseudomonas sp. BR0C11 | reverse complement strand
GCCGAGCACAAACCAGGGCATCGGCGGCGCCGCGGCGCGGTCGCCGGCGGGCAGATGCTTGGCGCGGAAGCGGGCCAGCATGCCAAGCGCGATCACCAGCGGCGCCAGCAGCATCACCCGAGCCAGCTTGGCGATGGTGCCGAATTCACCGGCGCGCTGGCCGCCCTGGAAGCTTGTCGCCACGACCTGGGCGATCTCGTGGATGGAGGCGCCGCTCCACAGCCCGAAGCCGTGAGCATCGAGATTGAACGTCGCCTGCAGCAGCGGGTAGCCGACCATCGCCAAAGAGCCGAACACGGTGACGCAGGCGACCCCATAGGCGACGTCCTCGTCATCAGCCCGGGTCACGGTGTTGGTGGCGATAATCGCAGAGGCGCCGCAGATTGATGTGCCGGCGGCGATCAGCTCGGCGAGCTTGCGGTCGACGCCGAGCACGCGACCGAACCACACGGTAAAGCAGAAGGTGGCGAGCAGCGTTGCAGCGATGATTGCAAGGCCTGCGCCGCCGACCTCGATCAGCTGCGCGGTGGTGAGCTGCAGGCCGAGCAGGATGATGGCGAAGCGCAGCACCCGTCGCAGGCTGAACTTGACCCCCGGCACCGCCCAGGACGGCGTGCCGATGGCATTGTGGCCGACGATGCCGATCAGGATCGCCAGCAGCATCGGGCTGATACCGGGCATGCCCGGAATGGCATGCAGGCCGACGGCGGCGGTTGCGATTGCGGCAGTCACCGCCATCCCTGGGGCGATCGCCGCAAGATGCCGTCCAAGGTGGGCGGCGCTAGGGTGACGGGGGTTCGGGTTGGTTTGTGCATCTGTGATCAGGCTCATGGATCGGCTCCTTGTTGGCCAATCCATTGCGGTTCCAGATCAATCAATCAAACAGATTGTTATTTTTAAATCAATCGACTTTATCGATCAGTCTCTCAGGCGCCCCCCCCAACGCAGGGTTCCGTCTCACTGGAACCCCCGCTGCACCGGATCGTTGCCAAGGTCTGACGCGTGCGGACGCCGGTTGGCAGCTTGCTTACCAAAGCGGGAGATCCGCCCCAGGACGTCACAGCGCGTCCCCGGGTTCCATGCTACACAGGGGCACGCTGGAGGGGATCGATCATGACAGACCTGCATTCAGACCCGTCGCGTGCGAAATGGCATTCCGGCATCGGCGGCTTCGTCGTCGGGGAGTGGCCCTATCTTTTGATGCTGCTGCTGGCGCTGTTCGGCGTCGCTTACACCAGCTTCTCCGAAACCAGCATCTACTGGGTGATCCTGGCCCCGTTCATCGGCCTGGTCTGCGTGGTGTCGCGCTGGCGTGAAGCCCGCGCGGCCGATCAGCACGTCTATCTGGTGGTGTCGCAGGTGCTGCATTGGGGCGCCGTGCTGCTGACCATGGAATTGATGTCGCTGCAGGTGACGCGCCAGCTCAGCGGCCTTGCCGCTGCGCTCGGCGTGCTGACCCTGCTGGCGCTCGGCACCTTCACGGCCGGTTTGCACATCCGCGCCTGGAAGATCGCGGTGGTCGGCGTCATCCTGGGCGTCAGCGTCCCGGCGATCGCCTTCCTGCAGCAATCGGCGCTGCTGATCCTGCTGGTGATCGGCCTGATCATCGCCATCGTGGTGCCGTTCGTCTGGGCCAAGCGCCGGCCTGCGCCCGCTTCGGAGCCGCTGTTCCAGCCGCCCTTCGCCCGCACCACCACGCCGCCGACCTCGGCCAGCGCTCGGCCGGTGCCGCAGCCGCCGCTGTACGAAACGCCGGTCTCCGCCCCGATGCCGGTCGCCCCGCCACCGGCCCCGACGCCCAGCGCTGCCGAACCGGCCTCGCCGCCGCCGGACGACGACACGCCGCCGGACAACGTCCGCAACATCTCGGGCGCGCGCTAACTACCCTTCGACCAGTCCGCGCGACGTGCACCGCCGATTCTTGATCTTGCGTGCGGTGCACAAAATCCTTCAGGATGCCAATCTGATCCTGGAGTGCTGCGATGTCGTCGTTGAACCTGTCCGCCGGTCCTGAGCCGGTCTCCGAACGTCCTGACGACGCGGCCGCGATCGAGGCCGAGACCCGGCTGCGTAACGACATCCGGCTGCTCGGCCGGATCCTCGGCGACACCGTGCGCGAGCAGGAAGGCCAGACTGTGTTCGATCTGGTCGAGAACATCCGCCAGACCTCGATCCGCTTCCACCGCGACGACGACAAGACCGCGCGCGCCGAGCTCGAAGCGATCCTGGACGGGATGTCGATCCCCGACACGATGCGGATCGTTCGCGCCTTCAGCTATTTTTCGCACCTCGCCAACATCGCCGAGGACCAGAACAACATCCGCCAGATGCGCGCCGGCTCGACCGCGGGCTCGGCGCCGCGCGCCGGACTGCTCGCCAAGACGCTGGCGCACGCGCGGCAGGAAGGGATCAGCGCCGCGGAGCTGCGCAAGTTCTTTGCGACCGCGCTGGTCAGCCCGGTGCTGACCGCGCACCCGACCGAAGTGCGCCGCAAGAGCACGATGGATCGCGAGATGCAGATCGCTTCGCTGCTCGATCAGCGCGACCGCGTTCAGCTCACCGCCGACGAATGGGCCGACAATGAGGAGCGGCTGCGCCGCGCCGTCGAAACGCTGTGGAAGACCAACCTGCTGCGCCGGACCAAGCTGACGGTGCTGGACGAAGTCACCAACGGCCTGTCGTTCTACGACTACACCTTCCTGCGCGAGGTGCCGCGGCTGCACAGTGCGCTGGAAGACCGGCTTGCCGATGCGGCCAAGGCGGAAGGCGTCAACAGCGAAGGCGAGCTGGCGAGCTTCCTGCGGATGGGAAGCTGGATCGGCGGCGATCGCGACGGCAATCCGTTCGTCACCGCCGAGGTGCTGCACGGCACCTTGAAGCTGCAGAGCACGCGCGCGCTGCGCTATTATCTCGAAGAGCTGCACGAACTCGGCTCGGAGTTGTCGCTGGCCTCGCATCTCGCCGGCATCACCGACACCGTCAAGGCGCTGGCCGAAACATCGCCCGACACCTCGCCGCATCGCAAATACGAGCCGTATCGCCTCGCGGTGTCCGGCATCTACGCGCGGCTCGCAGCGACCGCGCTCAAGCTCGAGGTCGAGAACCTCCGCGCGCCGGTCGGCGAGGCCGAGCCCTACGCCAGCGCGCAGGACTTCAAGGCCGATCTCGACGCCATCCATCTGTCGCTCACCCAGCACAATTCCGGCGTGATCGCGCGCGGCCGGCTGCGCCAGCTCCGCCGGGCGATCGACTGCTTTGGCTTCCATCTCGCCAGCCTGGACATGCGGCAGAACTCGGCGGTGCACGAGCGCACCATTACCGAGCTGATGGACGCCGCGCGGCCCGGCACCTCCTATGCGATGCTCGACGAGGAAGCGCGGATCGCGCTCTTGATCAGCGAGCTGCGCAGCACCCGGCCGCTGACGTCGATGTTCGTCAAATACAGCGACGAGACCGTCGGCGAGCTCGCAGTGTTCCGCGAAGCCGCGAAGGCGCACGCGACCTACGGGGCAGCGGCGATCCCCCAATGCATCATCTCGATGACCAAGGGGGTCTCCGATCTGCTCGAAGTCGCGGTGCTGCTCAAGGAAGTCGGGCTGATCGATCCGTCCGGGCGCAGCGCCATCAACGTTGTGCCGCTGTTCGAGACCATCGAGGACCTGCAGGCTTGCGCCAAGATCATGGACCGGCTGCTGTCGATCCCGGAATATCGCCGGCTGGTCGACAGTCGCGGCTCGGTGCAGGAGGTGATGCTCGGCTACTCCGACAGCAACAAGGACGGCGGCTTCGTCACCTCGGGCTGGGAGCTGTACAAGGCCGAGATCGGCCTGATCGAGATCTTTGAGCACCATGGCGTGCGGTTGCGGCTGTTCCACGGCCGCGGCGGCTCGGTCGGCCGTGGCGGCGGCCCAAGCTACGACGCCATCGTGGCGCAGCCGGGTGGGGCGGTGAACGGCCAGATCCGCATCACCGAGCAGGGCGAGATCATCACCAGCAAATATTCCAACGTCGAAGTCGGCCGCAATAACCTCGAGATCCTCGCCGCCGCGACGCTGGAAGCAAGTCTGTTGCAGCCGAAGCGGGTGGCGCCGCATCGCGACTATCTCGAGGCGATGGAGCAGCTCTCGGCCTTGGCCTTCAAGGCGTATCGTGGCCTAGTGTACGAGACCGACGGTTTCGTCGACTACTTTTGGGCCTCGACCGTGATCAACGAGATCTCGACGCTGAACATCGGCAGCCGCCCGGCCTCGCGCAAGAAGACACGCGCGATCGAGGATCTGCGCGCGATCCCCTGGGTATTCTCATGGGCGCAGTGCCGGCTGATGCTGCCGGGCTGGTACGGTTTCGGCAGTGCGGTCTCGGCCTGGGTCACCGCGCACCCTGAGAAGGGCATCGCCTTTCTGCAAAAGATGTATCAGGAGTGGCCGTTCTTTCGCACGCTGCTGTCGAACATGGACATGGTGCTGTCGAAGAGCTCGATCGGCATCGCCTCGCGCTATGCCGAGCTGGTCGAGGACGTCGATGTTCGTGAGCGCATCTTCGGCTGCATCCGCGCCGAATGGCATTCCTCGATCGAGTACCTGTTCGCGATCATGCAGCAGGACCGCCTGCTGCAGAGCAACCCACTGCTCGAACGCTCGATCCGTCACCGCTTCCCGTATCTCGACCCCCTGAACCACGTTCAGGTTCAGCTGCTGCGCGAACACCGCACCCACGATCCCGACGAACAGGTCCTCCGCGGCGTGCAACTGACGATCAACGGGATTTCGGCGGGGCTGCGAAATAGCGGGTGAGGGCGGCTGCAGCTGGATTGGTCTGGGCTCATTTAGCCGGTGGAAAGGCGCGCCTGTTAGATTGGCGGCGATGCTGAAGCCGGCCAGCAGCCGCAGACACTGAGGACGCCCACCATGCATTGGCTCTATCTTCTGATCGCGATCGTGGCTGAAGTCGCCGGCACGTCGGCGCTGAAGGCGTCGCAGGGGTTTACGGTGCTGTTGCCGTCGGTGCTGGTCGTCGTCGGCTACGGCGCGGCGTTCTATTTCCTGTCGCTGACACTGAGCAGCATCTCGGTCGGCATTGCCTATGCGCTGTGGTCCGGGATCGGGATCGTGCTGATCTCGGCGGTCGGCTGGCTGTGGTTTGGCCAGGCCTTGGACGCCGCGGCGATGGTCGGCATCGCGTTCATCATCGCCGGCGTCGGCATCATCAATTTCTTCTCGAACGTGTCGGCGCATTAGAGCGCCAGCTTCGCCGGCGCGGGCTCGCTGAGACCCGCGCGGATAATTTCGGCACTGCGATCTGCCGCGTCGCTTCAAGCCGAGCCGAATCGATCCTCCGACCTTGCATCCCGATACCGCGAGCGCTGTATCCCGCTACGGTCTGGTAGAGGGGTAGTTAGTTGCGTGCCAAAAATGTTGGCGTGTCTGCTTAGTTAGTAAGCACGAAGTACGACAGGTCAAACTTTTGTCAGGATGGTGGCCAACGCACCGATGGCGCTAACTGGTTGGCGACCGACCCTTTCGACGGATCAGGCGATCGCGGGGGCGGTTCGACAATGCGAACGCGCGTTCGCTGTGCCATGCCGGCTCGGCTTCGTTGATTGAATGCCCCGGCGCGCGGCCCGATCGCGGCGGAGAAGGGGCGTCCGATGCTGTATCTTGTCACTCATTATTGG
>NZ_QTKI01000322.1:0-5678 GCF_010820945.1 Rhodopseudomonas sp. BR0C11 | reverse complement strand
CATGAAGCGTTGCGCACGCAGAACTTTGTGTATGCCAGACAAGTATCTGGCAAATCTCACGTATCGATATATTCCATAATATACCTTATGCGAATTACGGATTGGGGAATACGACCAGCCGGACGCTGCAAAGTGTTGCTGCTGCCCGATGAAGTCGCGCCTTCAAGCTCCACCAGTCTCGAGGTCCGAACCTGCGCCATGCGGCGTCACCGGCTGGATCTGGCTGTCGCGAACGACCGTCCGGCCAGCGGCGGCGGCCCAGCCATCAGGTCCATGCCGGACCAGAGCGACGACGGAAGCTGCTCCGTCGATCGGCGGCCGGGAGCCCAGACGCGCGGACCGCTTGGAGGCCCCTCGCCGGATTTCCCGCGGGCTTGGCTCACGGCAGTGCAACCGCTTTGGGCTGGATGCCTATCGAGGCTGGCTCACCGAGCCATCAGCGCAAACACGCCCCAGCCCAGATAGTCGCGGCCGTACCGCGTGTAGCGTTCCGGCGACGTGGTCAGCTCGGCACGAACTTCGGGCGCGAACTCGTCGTCGGGATTGGCGTCGAGCCATCGGCGCATGGTGAGCCACTTGGCGGCCTCGTACCGGTCCCAGCTGTCCTGACTGGCCAGCATCATTTCGACGACGTCGTAATTCAGCGCGTCGAACGACGCGATCAGATCCGGAAGCAGCAGGAAGTCCGAGCTCGCCTGGGCACGGCAACCCTGGGCGACCTCCTCGGTCGGCGGCAATCGCAGCCAGTAGGGCTCGCCGATCAGGATGAGGCCGCCGTCCTGTAGGCTCTTCGCGAGCAGCTCGATCGTGCCCCCGACGCCTCCGCCGACCCAGGTGGCACCGACGCAGGCCGCCACGCCGACTTTCGCATCGGCAACATAGCCGGCGGCATCGCCATGAACGAACGTAACCCGATCGGCGACGCCGAGCTCGCGGGCGCGGAGCTGCGCTTGCGCGGTGAATAACGGACTCATGTCGATCCCGGTGCCGCTGATCCCGTGATCGCGGGCCCAGGTGCACAGCATCTCGCCCGACCCGCTGCCGAGATCGAGCACGCGGGTCCCCGGCTCCATCCGCAGCGAAGCGCCGAGCGCCGCGAGCTTCTCCGCCGTGAACGGATTGTGGATGCGATGCGCGCTTTCGCTGACGGTAAAGATCCGCGGAATGTCCACTCGAGAAGCTCCTTCATTCACTCATTCGTCGACTGCACGACTGCACGACTGCAGCGCCCTCGCCGCTGCAGACGATCCACACCGACTCGCGGTGCGGCCTCACTGTGCAGCGATCGCCTGCGGACGTCTTTGCGCCGACAGCCGCGAGCCTGCCGTCGGACCGGCGAAACGTGGGGTAAAACGTCGCACCGACGTCGGACCAACGAATATCCGCGCAGTCACCAAACTACGAAGCCTCCCGAGCACGGGCCCTGTCAGGACGGGCGCACCGCGGTATCAGTCCACGCAGGCCTGGTGCGACGTTTCGGACCGCCGGCGGCGGGCCTGAATGGTTATCGCGGCCAGCCAATCTGGCTCATTGGTCTTGCTCCGGGCGCCTTCGAACCCCATAAAATGAATCGTGACCAAGAACGTTGCCGAAAGGGCTGCGGAGCGACGAACAGGATTGGAAGGACCGAGGAATGCCGCAGAACGTCTTTCTTCTCGCGGTGATCCTTCTCCCGTTCGCCGGCAGCCTGCTTGCGGCGCTGCTGCCTGCCAACGCGCGTAATGCCGAGGCTTGGCTCGCGGCGGCCGTCGCGCTTGGCTGTCTGTTCCTGCTGGTGCCGCTGTATCCCGGTGCCGATGCTGCGCCGATCCGCTATCAGCTCGACTGGCTGCCGCAGTTCGGCCTGAACTTTACGCTGCGGCTGGACGGCTTCGCCTGGGCGTTCGCCTGCCTGATCACTGCGATCGGCGCCCTCGTCGTGCTGTACGCGCGCTACTACATGTCGCCGTCGGACCCGGTGCCGCGGTTCTTCTCGTTCCTGCAGGGCTTCATGGGCGCGATGCTCGGCATCGTGCTGTCCGGCAATCTGATCCAGCTGGTGTTCTTCTGGGAGCTCACCAGCCTGTTTTCGTTTCTGCTGATCGGCTACTGGCACCACAACGCTGCGGCACGTGAAGGCGCTCGTGTGGCGCTGACCATCACCGGCACAGGCGGGCTATGCCTGTTCGCCGGCGTCGTGGTACTGGGTCATATTGTCGGCAGCTACGACCTCGACGCCTTCCTGGCAGCCGGCACCGAGGTCCGCGCCCACGCGCTGTACGTGCCGACGCTGATCCTGATCCTGCTCGGCGCGCTGACCAAGAGCGCACAGTTTCCGTTCCACTTCTGGCTGCCGCGGGCGATGACGGCGCCGACGCCGGTCTCCGCCTATCTGCACTCCGCCACCATGGTGAAGGCCGGCGTGTTCCTGCTGGTTCGGCTGTGGCCGGTGCTGGGGGGCACCAATGAATGGCTGTGGATCGTCGGCACCACCGGCCTCGCCACCTTCATCGTCGGCGCCTACCTCGCAGTGTTCCAGCGCGACCTGAAGGGCCTGCTCGCCTACTCCACCATCAGCCATCTCGGCCTGATCACGCTGCTGATCGGTCTCGACCGCCCGCTGGCGCTGGTGGCCGCGATCTTCCACGTCTTCAACCACGCAACCTTCAAGGCGTCGCTGTTCATGGCGGCGGGCATCATCGACCACGAGACCGGCACACGCGATCTGCGCCGGCTCAGCGGCCTCTGGAAGTTCATGCCGAAGACCGGCGCGCTGGCAATCGTCGCCGCTTCGGCGATGGCTGGGGTGCCGCTGCTGAATGGCTTCCTGTCGAAGGAGATGTTCTTCGCCGAAACGATCGAGACCCACGACGGCTCGCTGCTCGACGACGCCCTGCCCTATATCGTCACTCTCGCCAGCATGTTCACGGTGGCGTATTCGCTGCGCTTCATCCGCGAAGTGTTCTTCGGCCCGCCGCCGGTCGACCTGCCACGCACGCCGCACGAGCCGCCGCGCTGGATGCGGTTTCCGGTCGAACTGCTGGTGCTGACCTGTCTGGTGGTCGGCATCGTGCCGTCGCTGACGATCGGGCCGTTCCTGCAGCTCGCGGTGCATGCGGTGCTCGGCGCGGCGACGCCGTATTACAGCCTCGCAGTCTGGCACGGCTTCAACTGGCCGCTGCTGATGAGCGTGATCGCGCTGATCGGCGGCGTTCTGTTGTACGTGATGTTGCGCGAGCCCTTGCAGCAGGGGCTGACGAGCTCGCTGTTCGCCGGCCGCTTCAAGACCCAGCGGGTGTTCGACCTCGTGCTGGTGACGGTCTCGTGGCGCTGGGCCCGCGCGATCGAGCGCGTGTTCGGCACCCGCCGGCTGCAGCCGCAATTGCTTCTGCTGGTTTGCGTCGCGTTGATTGCAGCCGCAGTGCCAGTGCTGATGCGCGGTCTCAGCCTCGCGCCGGTCGCCTTCAACGATATCGATCCGGCGCTCGCCGTGGTGTGGACGGTCGGCATTGCCTGCGCGCTCGGCGGCACCGCCGTGGCCAAATTCCACCGGCTGGCGGCACTGATCCTGATCGGAGGATCGGGGCTGACCACCTGCCTCACCTTCGTCTGGTTCTCGGCAGCGGACCTGGCGCTGACCCAGATCGGCGTCGAGATCGTCACCACAGTGCTATTGCTGCTCGGGCTGCGCTGGCTGCCGAAGCAGCTCGAGACCGGCGAGATCACCGCCAACCGCAGCGTGCTCAAGCGTGTGCAGCGGATCCGCGACCTCGCGATTGCAGCGGCCGCCGGCATCGGCGTCGCGCTGCTGGCCTATGCGGTGATGACCCGCGCCGCGCCGGATAGCATCGCGCAGTTCTTCATGCGTCATGCCTACGCGGACGGCGGCGGCACCAACGTCGTCAACGTCATCCTGGTCGACTTCCGCGGCTTCGATACGCTCGGCGAGATCACCGTGCTGGCGGTGGTGGCGCTGACAGTGTTCGCCCTGCTCCGCCGCTTCCGCCCCGCCGCGGACAGCATCGACATCCCAGAACAGCAGCGGCTGCAGGACGAGCACGACGACGCCGATGCCGATCGCCGCAAGGGCGACACCATCGCCGATTATCTCGCAGTGCCGGCGATGATCATGCAGTTGTTGTTTCCGTTCATCTTCATCGCGGCGATGTATCTATTGCTGCGCGGTCATGATCAGCCCGGCGGCGGCTTCGTTGCCGGCATCGCGATGGCAGCAGCGCTGATCCTGCAATACATGGCGGGCGGCGCCCGCTGGATTGAAGCGCGGCTCCGCATCCATCCGCTGCGTTGGATCGCCATCGGCCTGCTGCTGGCGCTGTTCACCGGCGCCGCGGCGCTGCCGTTGGCACGTCCGTTCCTCACCTCGGCCTTCGCCTACGCCGAGATCCCGTTGATCGGCAAGGTGCCGCTCGCCAGCGCGGCGCTGTTCGACCTCGGCGTGTTCTCGCTGGTGGTCGGCGCCACCGCGCTGATGCTGCTCGCCTTGGCCCACCAATCGATCCGCGGCCATCGCCGCCCCTCCGGTGGCCGCGCCGCAACGCCCGAGGCCAGCCGATGGAACTGATCGTCTCATTGGCCATCGCGGTGCTGACCGGCTGCGGGGTCTGGCTGCTGCTGCGACCGCGCACCTTCCAGGTCATCATCGGCCTGGCGCTGCTGTCCTACGCGGTGAACCTGTTCATCTTCAGCATGGGGCGCCTCAAGGTCGGCGCCGCCGCCGTGCTGGAGAAGGGACAGATCGCCGATCCTCAGGCGTTCGCCGATCCGCTGCCGCAGGCGCTGGTGCTCACCGCCATCGTCATCAGCTTCGCCCCCACGGCGCTGTTCCTGGTGGTGCTGCTGGCGTCGCGCGGCCTGACCGGAAATGACCACGTCGACGGCCGGGACCACGAATGACAAGCTGGACCGACCATCTGATCATCCTGCCGATCCTGCTGCCGCTGTTCGTCGGCGCGGGGATGCTGCTGATCGACGAGCGTTATCAGCAGATCAAGGCGTTCGCCAATCTCGCCTCGATCGTGACCATGGGCATCATCGCGCTGCTCTTGATGCGCGCCGCGGATCTCCCCACTGCGACCGGCGCAGCGCCGATTGCGGTGTACCGTCTCGGCGACTGGCCGGCGCCGTTCGCGATCGTGCTGGTGGCGGACCGGCTGTCGGCGCTGATGCTGGCGCTCACTAGCCTGCTCGCCTTCGCGTCAACCATCTTCGCGACGGCGCGGTGGCATCGGGTCGGCGCACATTTCCATTCGCTGATGCAGTTCCTGCTGATGGGGCTGAACGGCGCTTTCCTGACCGGCGATCTGTTCAACCTGTTCGTGTTCTTCGAGCTGCTGCTGGCCGCGTCCTACGGCCTGGTCCTGCACGGCTCGGGGCAGGCGCGGGTGCGGGCCGGGCTGCAATACATCGCCATCAATCTGACGGCTTCTGTGCTGTTCCTGATCGGTGTCAGCCTGATCTACGCGGTCACCGGCACGCTCAACATGGCCGATCTGGCGATCCGGATTCCGCAGGTGCCAGCGCAGGATCGGGCGCTGCTCGAAGCCGGCGCCGCCGTGCTCGGCGTCGCCTTCATGGTCAAGGCCGGGATGTGGCCGCTGTGCTTCTGGCTGCCGACGACCTATGCGGCCGCAGCGGCACCGGTCGCGGCGATCTTCGCGATCATGAGCAAGGTCGGGATC
>NZ_QTKI01000321.1:0-5771 GCF_010820945.1 Rhodopseudomonas sp. BR0C11 | reverse complement strand
CGTCAAGGGTGGCGACCGTCATCCAATCATCGAGGACGGGGTCGTGATCTATGCCGGCGCCACGGTGCTCGGGCGGGTGACGATCGGGCAGGGCTCGTCGATTGGCGGCGGCGTCTGGCTGACGCGCGACGTTCCGCCGAACAGCGTCATCACCCAGGCCAAGGCGCGGTATGACGCCTTCGAGGACGGTGGCGGTATCTGAGGCCGCGCGCCTGCGAAAGAATTTTCTCCCGATTGGCACTATTGGGTCAGATCTTGGTCGCCATTTGCTGTCAGCGCGACCGACGCGTTGTTTTTATTCTCCAGGCATTGCGATGCGGGAGGCCGGCCGGTAGTCGATAGGGAACGCCGCCACGCGGGCGGCCACCTGGAATCGATGAACGAGCCCATTATGAATGCTCCCTGGCAACCGCCCGCGGGAGAGCGCCCCGCCTTTGTATCGTCGCAGCCGACGACCGGTATCCTGATCGACCGTGTCCGCAAGGTGTATCCGGCGCGGAAGAGCAGCGCCGAAGTGGTCGCCCTCGACGACATCAGCCTGACCGTGCCGAAAGGCTCGATCCTCGGCGTGATCGGCCGCAGCGGTGCCGGCAAGTCGACGCTGATCCGGCTGATCAACGGCCTCGACAAGCCGTCGAGCGGTCGCGTCGTCGTCAACGGCGTCGAAATCACCGCGCTGTCCGAACGCGATCTGCGCACCGCGCGGCGCTCGATCGGCATGGTGTTCCAGCACTTCAATCTGCTGTCGTCGCGCACCGCGTTCGGCAACGTCGCGCTGCCGCTCGAGATCGCCGGCACGCCCAAAGCCGAGATCGAAAAGCGCGTGCTGCCGCTGTTGGACATGGTCGGGCTCGCCGACAAGCGTGATCGCTATCCGGCGGAGCTGTCCGGCGGTCAGAAGCAGCGCGTCGGCATTGCCCGCGCGCTCGCGACCGAACCCTCGGTGCTGCTGTCCGACGAAGCGACGTCCGCACTCGATCCGGAAACCACCGATCAGATCCTCGAGCTGTTGAAGCAGATCAATCGAGATCTGCATCTCACCATCCTGTTCATCACCCACGAGATGGCGGTGGTGAAAGCGCTAGCCGACCGCGTCGCGGTGATCGAAGGCGGCCGCATCGTCGAGGACGGCGCAACCTTCGACGTGTTCGCCACCCCGCGCCATGAGGTGACGCGGCGGTTCGTCTCGTCGGTGACCGGCAGCGGCGCGCCGGACTGGCTCTTGGAAAAGCTGCAGCCGCAGCAGCCGCCGGGCGGCCAGGCGGTGCTGCGCATCACCTTCAAGGGCAGCGACGCCAACCAGCCGCTGCTGTCGCGGGTGTCGCGCGATCTCGGCGTCAATCTCAACATTCTCTCGGGTCAGGTCGAGATGATCGCCGGCCATCCGTTCGGCACGCTGATCGTGTCGCTCGACGCTAGTCCCGACGTGCTGCGCCAGGTGATCGCGCAACTCTCGGCCGGCAACAATCTGGTGGAGCAGCTCGGCTATGTCGCCTGAACTCATTCGCATGATCGCGTCGTCGACGCTCGACACCCTCTATATGGTCGGCTTGGCGGGGTTGTTCGGCACGCTGATCGGTCTGCCGCTCGGTATTTTCCTCGCCACCTCTCAGGCCGGCGAGCTGTTTGCCGCGCCGATCGCCAATCGCCTGATCGGCGTCGTCGTCAACGCGACGCGCTCGACGCCGTTCATCATCCTGGTGGTGGCGATCGTGCCGCTGACCCGGCTGATCGCCGGCACCTCGATCGGCACCGCGGCGGCGACCGTGCCGCTGACAATCGCTGCGATTCCATTCATCGCTCGCGTCATCGAAGCGGCGATCCGCGAGGTCGATCACGGCCTGATCGAAGCCGCGCGTGCGTTCGGCGCCAGTCCGCTGCAGATCGTCCGCAAGGTGTTGCTGCCCGAAGCGATGCCGGCGGTGACGATGGCGCTGACGCTCACCATCGTCAGCCTGCTCGGCTATTCGGCGATGGTCGGTGCTGTTGGTGGCGGCGGCCTTGGCGACCTCGGCATCCGCTACGGCTATCAGCGCTTCATGCCGGAGGTGATGTTGACCGTGGTGCTGGTGCTGATCGCGCTGGTGCAGGGCGTGCAGACGCTCGGCGACACGCTGGCGCGCAAGCTCGATAAGCGCCGCATCCGTCGTCACTAATTTTCGCTGTTCAGACCAGGAGTATTCGAATGCGCCGTCTTGCCGTTTCCCTGATCGCGCTGGCTTTCGCCGGCGCTGCCCATGCCGAAACCATCCGTGTCGGCGTCACCGCCGGTCCGCATGCCGAGATCCTCGACGTGGTCAAGAAGGTCGCCGCCGAGCGCGGCCTCGACGTCAAGCCTGTCGAGTTCACCGACTACGTGGTGCCGAACCAAGCGCTGGCGCAGAAGGAACTCGAGGCCAATTCGTTTCAGCACGAGCCCTACCTGAAGGCGCAGGTCGCCAAGACCGGCTGGAAGATCGTCAAAGTCGCCAATACCATCGCGTCGCCCCAGGGCGTGTACTCGGTCAAGGTCAAGGCGCTGGCCGATCTGAAGCCGGGCGCTACTGTGGCGATCGCCAACGATCCGTCCAACGGCGCGCGCGGCCTGCAGATCCTGGCGCTGCATGGCTTGATCAAGCTGAAGGAGGGCGTTGGCGCCACCGCGACGGTCGCCGACATCATCGACAATCCGAAGAAGCTGAAATTCGTCGAACTCGACGCCGCGCAGCTGCCGCGGTCGCTGCAGGACGTTGATCTGGTGTCGATCAACAACAACTACGCGGTGCAGGCCGGCCTCGATCCGTCCAAGGATGCACTCGCCCGTGAGAACGTCGAAGGCCCCTGGGTCAACATCATCGCGGTGCGCGAAGAAGACAAGGACAAGCCCTGGGTCAAGCAGCTGATCGACGCCTATCACTCCGACCCGGTCAAGCAGTTCGTCGAAACCCGCTTCAAGGGCACGTATATCCCGGCGTGGTGAGGACGCGCCGCGCTCTGCGGCTACTCCTGACAGATGCGTCATCGCCGGGCTTGACCCGGCGATCCATCAGTCTTTGCAAGATGCGCGCTACGCGCGCGATGGATCCGCGGGTCAAGCCCGCGGATGACGTTGTATTCGCGGTAACGCCTCAACCTCAATCAACCTGGCCAAACAACTACGCCGCCTCGATCCGCAGAACGTAGCCCGGATGGAGCGCAGCGCAATCCGGGTCCTTTAATAACGCCGTGCTTAACGGCAGGCGCCGCCCCGCATTTCGCTTCGCTCCATGCGGGCTACGGGACTGGGATATTGGGTCGCCCGCTTTCGCGGGCGATGACGGCAGGGATCGGCACGCACGCCTGCTTCACTGGTTAATCACGTCCTCTCCCCGTCATTGCGAGCGCAGCGAAGCAATCCACAAAGTCTCGTGTACGGAGCTGGATTGCTTCGTCGGATTCGCCTCCTCGCGATGACGGTGCGTAGAGTTGCGGCGGAACGCTGACGCTCCGCCGCCTGGACCTAGGTCGTCCGCCGCCTGGTCCTTCCTCAGCTCCACACCCCGCTGCGCCGGTCCTCAACCCGCTTGGCCTTGTGCGTGGCGCGCGGCAGGGTGTCGGGCTTCAGCACCGAGACCGCGGCCGAGACGCCGGTGATGGCCTTGAGCTTGCGTTCGAACCGGTCGGCGAGCGTGTGAGTCTCGCCGTTGTAGCCGTGGATGTGCTCGACCTCGACGGTGAGACGGTCGAGGTGATTGATGCGGTCGACCACCAGCCGATATTCGCCGGTCAGCTCATGATCCTGCCGCGCTACGGCTTCGACGTCGCTCGGGAACAGGTTGACGCCTTTGATGATCAGCATGTCGTCGCGTCGGCCATGCACGCCGTTGAGCCGGATCGCGGTGCGGCCGCAGCGGCACGGCTCCGGATTGAAGCTGACGATGTCGCCGGTGCGGAAACGGATCATCGGCCGCGCGGTCTTTTGCAGCGTGGTCAGCACCATTTCGCCGCGGTCTCCCGGCTTCACCGGCTCGCCGCTGTCGGGATCAATCACTTCGACCAGGATGTGGTCTTCGGCCCAGTGCAGCCCTTCCTTCTGCTCGCACATCCCGGCGCAGGAGCCGAAGATGTCGGACAGGCCGTAATAGTCGTACACCGACGCACCCCACAGTTGTTCGATGCGGCCCCGGGTCTCGGGGATCGAGCCGCCGGGCTCGCCAGCGACGAAGATCCGGCGCACGGCCAGATCCTTGCGGAGATCGTAGCCTTCTTTGATCGCGGTCTCGCCGAGGTACCAGGCGTAAGACGGCGTGGTCCAGATCACCGTGGCCTGGAACTGGCGCAGGATCTGCAGCAGCCGGTCGGACGGAATGGTGCCGGCATGGATCGTCAGCGCGCCGAGCTTCTGGGCACCGAGCACGCACGGGCCGCCGATGAACAGCGAGAAGTTCAGCGAATGCACGTAGCGATCGCTTGGCCGCATTCCGGACGACCAGAACTGCCGCGCCTCATAGTCGATCCAGCCGTCGAAGTCGGACTGCGTGAACGGCGAGGCCGTCGGCACACCGGTCGAGCCGGACGATGCGGAGATATAAACGATGTCGCGCTCCGGCACTGCGACGAGATCGCCGAACGGCGGCACCGCGAGCTGGCGGTCACGCAGCGTGCGCTTGTCGATGAACGGAAAGCGGCGGATGTCGTCGAGCGATTTGATCTGGTCGGGCGAAACCTTCGCGGCGTCGAAAGCGGCGCGATAGGCCGGCGAGCCCGCATAGGCGTGGGCGACGTGCTTTTGCAGCAGCGACAGTTTCAGCGCGTCCCAGTCGGCGCGCGATTGGGTTTCGAGCTTGGCGTCCCAATACGGCCGCTCGTCGGAAGTCGTGGTCATGTGCAGTGTTCCTGAATGCCGACGACCGGCCGCAGGGCGGCCGGTCGCGTTGTCGATGACAGAAATGGCGTGGATCGTCGTCGCGGCGGCCGGTCTCACCAGGTGGTGAGAATGGTGCCGTTGAAGCGCTTTTCGGTGAAGGCCTTGACCTCCGGCGAGCGATAGATCTCGACGAACTTCTTCAGTGTGGCGTTGTCCTTGTTCTTGGCGCGGACCGCGAACACCAGGTTCCAGTTGGTGTCAGCGCCTTCCAGCAGCAGCGCGCTCTTCGGATCAAGCCCCGCGCTCAGCGCGTAGTTGAGGTTGACTGCCGAGAAATTGAGGTCGTTCAGCGAGCGCGGCAGCTGCGCCGCGTCAAGTTCGACGATCTTCAGATGCTTGGGGTTCTCGGCGATGTCGGCGATCGTCGCCTTGATGCCGATGCCCGGCTTCAGCTTGATCAGCCCGGCCTTCTCGAACAGCTGCAGCGCACGGGCGCCGTTGGAGGGGTCGTTCGGGATCGCGGCGCTGGCGCCGTCCTTGATGTCGGTCAGCGTCTTGACCTTGTTCGAATAGATCCCGATCGGCACGATGATGCTCTTGGCGATCGAGACGATGTCGTAGCCACGCTGCGCCACCTGGTTGTCGAGATAAGGCTGGTGCTGGAAGTTGTTGATGTCGAGATCGTCCTGCGCCAGCGCCGCATTCGGCACAGTGTAGTCGGTGAATTCGGTGATCTTCACCTCGATGCCCTGCTTGGCGGCGAGGTCGCCGGCGTAGCGCAGGATCTCGGCGTAGGGACCGGCGGTGGTGCCGATCCGGACCACCTCGGTGCTGAAGGCCGGAGCCGCGGCGGTGAGCGCGGCGAAAGCTGCCGCGACGAAAACGAGCTTACGAACCATGGGAATTCAACCTCGATACGTGACCATCTTGGTGGTCGTGGTTTGCG
>NZ_QTKI01000320.1:0-5787 GCF_010820945.1 Rhodopseudomonas sp. BR0C11 | reverse complement strand
ACTTAACATCGCCCGCCCCGGCCGCGTCTTGCGCGGGTTGCGAGGGTTCGGCCGATTCCTCCCGGGGGGAGAGGGGCGCGGGAAAAGAAGAATCGGGGGAAGAGAGAATGCGGTCGGGCGCGCGCGAGCGCGCCCGCCTCTGTTCGCCTGGCGCCGCTGCGCGGCGCAGGGTCACCAGGTCGATCGGCTCGGCCTCCCCGCGCCGCACAGCGGCGCTGATCAGCCGCGTGACCGCGGCGAGCCCGATGCCATCCTCGCCCATCAGGCCGATCTCGCGCGCGGCCTGCTCCAGCGCGGCGGACGCAAACCCCTTGTGAAGCGCACCGGCGCCGATCAGTTGACCCACACGTTCCGCGGCCGCCTCCAGCGCCGGCGCGCGGTCAGCGCCCGCGGCCGCGCGAAGGCTGGCGAGGAGCTCGCCAAGCTGGGCAAGCCCCACCTTCCGCATCGCATCGGCATCGATCGCCGCCGCCTGCGGTTCGAACGGCTCGGCCGCGTCGATCAGCTCGAGGATGTCGGTGTGGCCAGTCACTCGTCCCACCCAATCTGATCAAGCTGCTCAAGCTGCTCAAACTGCATATCGCGCCACAGATCGATTTCCTCGAGCGCATCCGTTGGCAGCTTGCAGTCCCACTCGTCGCACTCGACTGACGTCTGGACGAGCAGGAGCGGCGTTCCCTTCAAGGGGCCCGGATTCAACCATCCGTTCCGATCGAATCTCCGCTCCATTCCGATCGGTGTATCGATCGATTCCTGGCCGTCAGACTTCACAAAATCACGCGGAAAGAAACCGTGCTTCGCGATGAGTTCTGCCATCGCACGGCGACAGTGTTTCTTCAGTGTGCGCCGATTCATCCCCCGCCCCTCAGCATTCCATTGAAATCCCCGCCGGGCCGCGCGAAGGCGATCCGGATCGTCAGGCCCGGCCGCGCGTAGCGGCGGGCGGCGCGTTCCATCGCGTAGTGGGTCAGCACCGGGTCGCTGTCGCCGTCGCCGAGCAGGGTCAGGTGTTCGACGCTGTCCGGAATCAGCAGTCCCGGCTTGTCGAGATCCGGCAGCGGGCCCGGCACGCGCTTGGGGTGGCCGTTCGGCTGCTTTGCCGTCGGGTGCGCCAGGTTTTCGAGGTGCGGGCCGCCGAGGTTGCCGAGATCGCCGGCGGCCCACCAGGCGTAATCGTCGATTCTGCGCCCGGCGATCCGGTGCGCGGTGTAGACCGAGCCCACCGTCTCGATGCCCTCGCCGATCACCAGCACCCGCGCAAGACAACCACTCGGGTCAGTTTGCTGATTTGCGCAAAACTGCAAACTCTCCCGCGCGAACAGAATGTGCGCCCCCAGCTTGCCGCCGCGCATCTTCTTCGCCTGCAGGATCTCGCCAGTCGCGGGGTCGCTCAGCTCCAGCTTTCGCGGCGGATCAGCGTCCGTCAGATAGGTGAAGTGCAGCCCGCCGAACCGGCCGTCGTTGCGAATAAACGCCGCGATCATCGCCGGCCCGCGATGCAGCACCGCCCGGCTCATTCGCCCGCGCTCGTCCTCTTCCTCACCATGAAAGTAAGCCGCGGCGGGCAGGAAGCGCAGGCCGGGCGTCTCGTCCGGCAGGATCAGTCCGCGTGTCTCTGTCAGATATCGCGCGGCCGGAGTGCCGCGCAGCGGCTCGGCGCCATCCCACATCTTCTTCAGCCGGCGCCGTTCCTGCTCGCGATAGCGCTCGGCAGCGGCCTCTCGCTTGATACGCTTGGCCTCGCGCTGCTCTGCGAGCCTCGCCACCGCGTCCGGATCTGCGCTGCGCTGCCCGCCGAGCCGCTCGCACGCCTCGACGAAGCTGCAATTGTCGATCTTTTCCACCAGCCGGATGACGTCGCCGCCATCGCTGCACACGGCGCACACCCACGACAAGCCATCCGCCCTCACCTCGAAGGCCGACTTCGATTTCGCGCCGCCGCCGCACACCGGGCACGGCCCGATCATCTTCGCGCCGCTGCGCCGCAGGGTGACGTATTGCCCGGCGATCTCCGCCACAGGGTTGCGCTCGCGGATCTGCGCCAGGTCGGATTCGGAGAAGCGGCGGGCGACAACAGCGTTCATCGCTGCACCCTCGCCTTCGGCTGCGGAAACAGCGCCTCGTACACGGATTCATTGGCGCGGATCTTCCCGAACAGTCGCAGGATGCCGGCATAGGCGTTGCGGCGCGCCGTGTAGTGCGCCACCCAGCCCTTGCCGGCTTCGGTCTCCGCCTCGCCGCTCCATCGCAACAGCCCGGCCTCGGCATCGCGCATCGCACTGTCCGCGGCCAGGAACATCTGATCAAACGTCGTCTTCCCAGGCGGCGGCAGCGGCGTGTCGGTGCTCATCGCTTCGCCCTCGCCGCAGCAATGCGATCGAGCATCGCCTGATCACCCTTCAGCCGCGCAACGTGCTCGAGCGGCCCATAGCGATCCGTCAGCACGGCGCCGGCCTTGATCGCCTCGGCTTTCTTCGCGAGCGAGATATCGAAGTGCATCCACGACGCCTGCGGCGGCACCTGCAGCCACTTCCGCTGCACGCCAATGCGATCAACCATCGCCATCAGCTCATCGATGCTGTCCGCCCACATGTGGCACATCACCATGCGGCCGTAGCGATGCCGGACGTTGTCCACATAGACCGTCATCCCTTGGCCCTCGCCGACCGCAACCCTGCGGCTTCGATCCAGTCGCTCACCTGGCCGCGCGACAGTCGCCGCGCTTCGTCGCGATCGCGCGCCGGCCGCCAGCTCGTCGTGCTCGCTTCCGGCAGCGTCAGCCGGAAGCACGCGCCGCCGCGATCGCCTTCCATCTCCATGATCTCGCCGACCTGCACGCGCCCCAGCACCACAGCCTCGCGCCCCAGGCCGAGGCGCTTAAAGGTCACCGGTCCGCGGCGCTGCTCGGTCATTCCGCCGCCTCGAGGAAGAACTCGACGGACGTCTGCTCCTCAGCGATCACCCGCAGATCCATATTGGCCTTCACCAGCGCAGCAGCCATCGGCGGACAAACGCTGTTGCCGCACTTAGCAACCTGCTGGGTCTTGGTGATCGGTGAGCCGTCGGCTCCGCGGTCGATCACGTAGCTATCGGGGAAGCCCTGCGCACGGAACAGCTCGCGCGGCGTCAGCATCCGCATCCCGATGTCGGTGATGACGTAGGGTTCGCCGTCGATTGTGACGGTGACAACGCCGAAACGCGCCTTGGCGGTCGCGGTGTGCAGCGGTTCCTCGAGGCGCGGGTCTTGGTCGGCGCCGTAGTATTTCTGAAGGAAGGCAGCCGACAACTGCGTTTTGCCGCCGCCGTCGGCCATGACTGTCCGCGCGGGTTCATCGAGGGAAGAGCCAACCCCGGTGCCGAACTGCCGCAGCAGGTTGGCGGCGACGACGCCCTGCGTCGATCCTTTCGCGACCACCGTAGACAACGGCGTACGCGCGTCGTGTCCGGGCTCGAGATAGTTGTGCTGCGCCAGGAACGCCGCGACCAGATGCATGTGCGCGCCGCCGGCCGTGACGGTGTGAGCCGGTTGGTCCGCGCCGTTGAACGGCTTGCCAGCGTTGCGCATCGTCATCAGGTGCGGAGCGACCAACGCGTGCCGGTTCTCGGTCGTTTGGGTCCGCAGCGGCTCGCCGAGTTGTGCTGCGCGAACGTCTTCACCCTCTCCCTTGCCGTAATAGGCGGATAGCACCGGCGCCACCACGCCGATCGGCGCTGCGCCGCCCGGCCGCTTGATAAAGCTGTTCGCCGTCACCGTCGGCGCCGGTTCGTCGAGCGGCGCGCCGACGCTGTTCTCGCGGAACTTCGTCAGGTGCGGAGCGATCAGACTTGCGCCGTTTCCAGTTGGCACCACGACAGGCATAGGCTCCTGCAGCGAACGCGTCCGCGGCTCCTGTCCATCCCGCTCCCCATAGCGCGGCACAGCGAACGGCGTGACCAGCGCTTGCTCGCCGCCCCGTGCGGTCGTGATGGTGCGAAGCGGGTCATCGACCGAATGAACCCGGTCACCGCTGGTGGTGTGGGTGATAGGCACGATGAACGGCTTGGCCGCGTCGAGGACGTACCGCTTCACGCCCTTGGCGATCCTTGCCAGCGTCGCCGGCTGCAGCGGGCGCTGCGCGCGCAGGCCGTGCTTCGCCATGATCTCCTCGGCGGTGTCGAAGATCGAGGGGCAGGGCAACGACCAGTCGATGATCTCGGCGGCGGTACGCCACGGCTGCAGCGCGCCGCTGCGCACGCCGTCGCTCTCAGGCGCAGCATGGGTCGGCTTCGGCCAGATGATCGGCTCGCCGTCGCGGCGCGCGATCAGGAACAGCCGCTTACGGATCGTCGGCGCGCCGTAGTCGCAGGCGCGCAGCTCGCGCCATTCGACCTTGTAACCGAGCCGCCGCAGCTCACTAACCCAACGCTTGAAGGTTTTACCCTTCCGCTCAGGGCACGGCCGTCCGTCGGCACCGAGCGGTCCCCAGGTCGAGAACTCCTCGACATTCTCGAGGATGATCACGCGCGGCCCGCCGGCGCGGCGGCGCGCCCAGCGAACCACGACCCATGCAAGGTCGCGAATGCCCTTCTCGACCGGCTTGCCGCCCTTCGCCTTACTGAAGTGTTTGCAGTCCGGCGAGAACCATGCCAGCCCGATGGGCCCCTCAATCGCATCAGGGTCCACCTTCCAGACGTTGTTCTGCAGATGCACTGTGCTCGGATGGTTCGCCGCGTGCATCGCCAGCGCGACAGCGTCGTGGTTGATCGCATAGTCCGGCGAGACGCCGAGCGCCATCTCGATGCCGGTCGAAGCCCCGCCGCCTCCCGCAAAATTATCGATGATCAGCTCGCGCATCCCGCTCACCACTTGAACAGCACCGCGTCGAAGCGGTCGCCGCGGTTTGGAACGAAGTAATCGCGGAAAGCCTCCGGGCTATCGAAGCCGTCGGCATAGGCCTCAGCTGCGAAGGCGCCGGCGGCGTCGCCCGGTGACCAGAACAGCACCGCGTCGCCGTCGCGCCAGCCGCGCGGGCCGTTGATGCGGATGCATTCGGAGGTCGACCCATCGGTGTATTCGATGAAGCTGTGCCAGATCTCGATCGGCCACACGCGGACAAGGCTGCAGTCGATCCCCCCGAGATGCTCGCGTTCCGGCGTACGCGACTTCCACCACAGATCGAGGCTGTACGGGATCGTGTGGCCGACCGGATCGCATGCCAGCAGCTTCTCCGCACGCTGGCCGCGGCCGCGGATGGTCTGCCGCTTCACCCGTTCGCCGCGGACATCCTCACCCCGCGCCTGCCGAATCCCGGCGCGGATATAGGGGAGCATCGAGGCTTCCGAGAAGCTGATCAGCATGACGGCACCAGAAACGATCCAAGCTGATTCAACTCGGCGACGATCTCGTGTTCGCGCTGTTGCAGCCACACGATGTCCGGTCCCTCGCCGCGGAGATCCAATACCCGCCGCGATATATCCCGATACTCAGCCTGAAGCCGTTCGATCCGATCAGCGTCCATCTGCCTTCTCCTCCGCTGTCTCACAGATCAGCCGGGCCGCGACGCCGAGCACGCTGGAGGCTTCGCCGCTCGGGGTTCGCTTCATCGACTTGGCGATATCTTCGGCCGGGCAGCCGTATTGCAGCAGCATCGACATCAGGATCGCCGCATCGCTCACCAGCGCGTCGATCGGCGAATTGACCTTCTGCGCGTTGATGAACACCTCTGCCACCGGTCCTAGCCGCTCGGTCTCGACGCAAAGCAGCTCGCGGCCGATACCAACCTTGAAGCGCTGGTTGCCGTGCTCGAT
>NZ_QTKI01000319.1:0-5787 GCF_010820945.1 Rhodopseudomonas sp. BR0C11 | reverse complement strand
GCCAGCCAAGGCGGCCGTCGGTTCGGCCGCGGCCGCCTTGGCTGGCTGCCGCGTCAGGTCGGCGCCGCGCTGCGCCAGCATGTCGGAATAGCCGCCGGCATATTCGATCCATTTGCCGCCACCGTCCGGCGCGATCACCGAGGTGACGACGCGGTCGAGGAAGTCGCGGTCGTGGCTGATCAGGATCACCGTGCCGTCGTAGTCGCCGAGCATCTCCTCGAGCACGTCGAGGGTTTCGAGGTCGAGGTCGTTGGTCGGCTCGTCGAGCACCAAGAGGTTCGACGGTTTCGCCAGCGAGCGCGCCAGCATCAGCCGGCCGCGTTCGCCGCCGGACAGCGCCTCCAGCGGGGTGCGGGCCTGCTCCTGGGTGAACAGGAAGTCCTTCATGTAGCCGATCACGTGGCGCGGCTTGCCGCCGACCATCACCTGGTCGCCGCGGCCGCCGGTCAGGGCGTCGCTCAGCGTCGATTTCGGATCCAGGCTGTCGCGGCTCTGGTCGAGCGTAGCGATCTCCAGATTGGTGCCGAGCCGCACCGTGCCGCTGTCGGGGGCCAGCGCGCCGGTGAGCAGGCTGATCAGCGTGGTCTTGCCGGCGCCGTTCGGGCCGACGATGCCGACGCGGTCGCCGCGATTGATCCGGATCGAAAACGCATCGACGATCGGCCGGTCGCCCCAGGCCTTGTTGATCGACTTGGCTTCGATCACCAGCTTGCCGGACTTGTCGGCCTCGGCCGCGGCGAGCGAGGCGGCGCCCGTGGGCCCGCGATAGTCGCGGCGCTGGGCGCGCAACTCGTGCAGGCCGGCGAGCCGCTTGACGTTGCGCTTGCGGCGGCCGGAGACGCCGTAGCGCAGCCAGTGCTCTTCCATCACGATCTTGCGGTCGAGCTTGTGCTGATCGCGTTCCTCTTCGGCCAGCACGTCGTCGCGCCAGCTTTCGAACTGCGAGAAGCTGCGGTCGATCTGGCGGATCACGCCGCGGTCGAGCCAGGCGGTGGCGCGCGACAGGTTGGTGAGGAAGCGGCGGTCGTGGCTGATCATCACGATCGCGCATCTGCGCTGGGCGAGATCGTTTTCCAGCCATTCGATCGTTGTCAGGTCGAGATGGTTGGTCGGCTCGTCGAGCAGCAGGATATCGGGATCGGGCGCGAGAATCCGCGCCAGCGCCGCGCGCCGGGCCTCGCCGCCGGAGAGATTGGCCGGATTCTCGTCGCCATGCAGGCCGAGCTGTTCGAGCAGATAGGCGGCCTGATAGTGGTCGTCGCCCGGCGCGAGCCCGGCCTCGACATAAGCCAGCGTGGTGGCGAAGCCGTCGAAATCCGGCTCCTGCGGCAGATAGCGTACGGTGGCGCCGGGTTGCACGAAGCGGTTGCCGCGGTCGGGCTCGATCAGGCCAGCGACGATCTTCAAAAGCGTCGATTTGCCAGAGCCGTTGCGGCCGATCAGGCACAGCCGGTCGCCGGCTGAGACGGCGAGCTCGACGCCGTCGAACAGCGCGGCGCCGCCGAAGGTCAGCGCGATGTCTTTCAGTTGGATCAGCGGCGGCGCCATGGTCGGTCCATCAGGTCGGAGCGGCCCTGCGGCGCGCGATCCTGCGGATCGCGCTGTCGAGCGCCGAAAGAAAGGTGGAGCGGTCGCGCGGCGAAAACGCACGTGGGCCGCCGGTGATCTCGCCGGTCGAGCGCAGATCGGTCATCAGATTGCGCACCGCCAGCGTCATGCCGATCGACTCCTCGGTGAACGGCTTGCCGTTCGGAGCGATCGCGGTGGCGCCCGCTTTGACGCAGCGGCTCGCCAGCGGAATGTCCGCGGTGATGACGATATCGCCCGGTTTGATCCGCTCCGCAATCCAGTCGTCGGCCGCATCCATGCCGGAACCGGCGGCGACACGCTCGATCAGCGGATGCGGCGGCACCCGGATGAAGCCGCCGGCCACCACCGTCACCGGAAGATGGTGACGCTCGGCCACCTTGTACACCTCGTCCTTCACCGGACAGGCGTCGGCGTCGACATAGATGCGGGTGAGGGCGTCGGTCATCGGGCGGTGTGCGGTTCTCTGGGCGGCCTTGCGTTGCCGGCGCAGTGGCGTAGCATCGCCGGCAACGATCGCCAACAAGATCGGGCAAACCGGGAGACACCATGGCCGCATCGCTTGCGCCTTGGCGCGTCAGCGCCTTCAACACCGCCAAACAATCTGAAAATAAGATGCACGACGACACCGTCGCCCGCCGCTTCGGCTTCACCGGCGGCCTGGTGCCCGGGGTCGAGGTGATGGCCTACATGATGCATCTGCCGGTCGCCCGCTGGGGCCGGGACTTCCTGGAGCGCGGGCTGATCGAGGCGCGGTTCGTCAAGCCGGTGTATGACGGCGAGACCGCGACGGTGACCGGCGAGCAGCAGAGCGAGGCCATTACGCTCGCGGTCGAGAGCTGCGGCGAGCTCTGTGCCACCGGCAGCGCATCACTGCCGGCGCGGGCGCCAGCGGTCCATCTGTCCGCCTATCCGGAGACCGCCGCGGCGACGAACCGGCCGCCGGTGGATGCGTCGTCGTTTCCCGAAGGGCACTGGTTCGGCACCGCACCGGTGAACTGGGGCGGGGCGAAGCTGCGCGCCTATCTCGACGAGATCCGCGAGACCGATCCGATCTACCAACGCGATGATCTGATCCATCCCGGCACGCTGCAGCGGATCATGAACCGCGTGCTGGTCGACAATGTCGTGCTCGGGCCGTGGATCCATGTCGGATCGAAGATGCAGCTGCTCGCCGCGGCGCGCGGCGACGATGTGCTCACCGCGCGGGCCAAGGTGGTCGCCAACTACGACAAGAAGGGCCACCGCTTCGCCGAGTTCGACGCGCTGATCGTGGCGAACGGCGACCGGCCGGTGGCGCATTGTCACCACGTCGCGATCTTCGCCCCGCGGCAGCAGGCGGCCGCGTAGCAGAGGTTTATTCCGTCAGGCGGACGGCGGGCGACGTCATGCGACGTTCTGCCCCTCTCGCCTTGCGGGCGAGCGCAGCGAGAATACTTGCCGACGATCTTAGCAACAGGGAGGGCGGGGGCACATCCATTCATGCGCGGGAGCCGGCGAAACGGCCGAACTGATAACAAATCAAAAAATCATTCCGGAGGAAATATGACACTCGTTCAACGGGCGGCAGCGATGATGCTGGCCGCGCCGCTGCTGCTCGGCGCACCCGCCTTCGCGCAGCAACAGGCTCCGCTCAAGATCGGTCTGCTCGGCGACTTCCAGTCGGTGTATTCCGACATCGGCGGCCAGGGGAACGTCGAAGCCGCCAAGATGGCGATCGAGGAGATGGGCGGCACGATGTTCGGCAAGCCGATCGAGTTCATCTCGGCGGACGTGCAGAACAAGCCCGACATCGCCGCGTCGCTGGCGCGCAAATGGTACGAGAACGAAAACGTCGACATGATCGTCGATCTGCCGACCTCGGCCACCGCGCTTGCCGCGATGGAGATGTCGAAGAAATTCGAGAAGATCATGATCGTCACCGACGCGGCGTCGTCGGACATCACCGGCAAATCGTGCTCGCCCTATACCGCGCACTGGACCTACGACACCTATTCGAACGCCCACACCGTCGGCTCGGCGATCGTCAAAAACGGCGGCGACACCTGGTTCTTCATCACCGCAGACTATCTGTTCGGCCATTCGATCGAACGCGACACCGGCGAAGTGGTGAAGGCGGCGGGCGGCAAGGTGCTCGGCAGCGCGCGGCATCCCTTGAACAACGCCGACTTCTCCTCGTTCCTGCTGCAGGCGCAGTCGTCGAAGGCCAAGATCATCGGCATGGCCAATGGCGGCGGCGACACCATCAACACCATCAAGCAGGCGGCCGAGTTCGGCATCGTCACCGGCGGCCAGAAGCTCGCCGGCATCGTGATGTTCATCTCTGACATCCACAGCCTGGGTCTGAAGATGGCCAACGGCCTGATCATCACCGAGGCGTATTATTGGGACCTCAATGACCGCACCCGCGAGTTCGGCAAGAAGTACTTCGAACGCATGAAACGGATGCCGACGATGAACCAGGCCGCGACCTACAGCGCGACACTGCACTATTTGAAGGCGGTGAAGGCGGCGAACAGCAAGGACACCAAGACGGTGCTGGCGAAGATGCGCGAACTTCCGGTGCGCGACGCCTTCACCGACAACGGCTTCCTGCGCGAGGACGGCCGCATGGTGCACTCGATGTTCCTGTTCGAGGTCAAGAAGCCGGAAGAATCCAAGGCGCCTTGGGACTACTACAAAGTCCTCGCCGAAGTCCCCGGCGACCAGGCCTTCCGCCCGCTGAAAGACGGCGGTTGTCCGCTGGTGAAGGCGGAGTAGAGAGCAGGCCTCTGCACAAGGGGAGAGCGGAGGGGACACCGTCTGTTCTGCGGCGTCTCACCCTACTAAAAGACGTCGTCGCCGGGCTCGACCCGGCGACCCATCTTCTTCGATAGGATGCGGCCTTTTGCGCGCTACGCGCGCGATGGATGCGCGGGTCGAGCCCGCGCATGACAATCTCTTTCGAGGAGGCGCAGTGCCACAAGCACAGCGTCATCCCCCGCGCATGCGGGGGATCCAGTATTCCAGAGCGCCCGCGGTGAGCCGGACCAAGTGCCACTTGTGCGGCCCCTTCAGCCTCGGGGGATGCTCTGGAATACTGGGTCGCCCGGTCAAGCCGGGCGATGACTGGGGGGACTACGCTGCTGTCTTCGTCTTCGCCTTGGCGTCGTGGATCGCGCGCCAGACCTTCTCGGGCGTCAGCGGCATGTCGAGCGTCGTCACGCCGTAATCCTTCAGCGCATCGAGCGCGGCGTTGACGATGGTGGCAAGCGAGCCGGCGCAGCCGGCTTCGCCGCAGCCCTTGGTGCCGAGCGGATTGGTCTTGGCGGGCACCGGGTGGTCGCCGACCGTCATCAGCGGGATGTCCTCGGCCCGCGGCAGCGCGTAGTCCTGCAGCGAGCCGGTGATCGGCTGGCCGTCGGCGTTGTACGAGACCTTCTCCATCAGCGCCTGGCCTATGCCTTGGGCGACGCCGCCATGGAGCTGACCGGCGACGATCATCGGATTGACCACGGTGCCGAAGTCGTTGACCGCGGTGTAGCGCACCACGCGGGTGACGCCGGTGTCCGGATCGATCTCGACCTCGGCGACATGGCAACCGTTGGGGAAGGCGGAGGGGACGCCTTCGGTGGTGTGATCGATGTCGAGCGAGGAGGGGACGCCCTCCGGCAGCTCAGCGCCGCGCAGCCGCTGCGCCAGGTCTATGATGCCGATGCTGCGGTCGGTGCCGGCGACGGTGAAGCGGCCGTCGGCAAATTCGATGTCGGCTTCGGCGGTTTCCAGCAGATGCGCCGCGGCGCTCTTGCCCTTGGCGATCACCTTTTGCGAAGCCTCGACGATTGCCATGCCGCTGGCGGTGATCGAGCGCGATCCGCCGGTGCCGTTGCCGGTGTGGACGATATCGCTGTCGCCCTGTTCGAGCCGGATGCGTTCGAACGGCACGCCGAGAAACGTGCTGAGTACCTGCGCGAACGGCGTCGCATGGCCCTGGCCGTAGTCGAGCGTGCCGGTGATCAGCCGCACCGTGCCGCCTTCCTCGAACACGATCTTGCCGAGTTCGGGGTTCGGCGGCGCCGTCACTTCCAGATATGAGCCGACCGCGATGCCGCGCAGCTTGCCGGACTTGCGCGCGTCCTTCTTGCGCTTGGCGAAGCCGTCATAGTCGGACTGTTCCAGCGCCTGTCCGAACACGCCGGCGAAATCACCGCTGTCGTAGGT
>NZ_QTKI01000032.1:0-21709 GCF_010820945.1 Rhodopseudomonas sp. BR0C11 | reverse complement strand
TGTTGGAAGCAGGCTCGATCGCACCTAGCTTCTTGGCAGGCGCGCCGGTCGCTCCGGTTGAAACCAAGCCCAATACGCCCGCCGCGCCTGCCAAGAAGCTAGGTGCGATCGAGCCTGCTTCCAACACGGCCGCTCCGGCGCCATCTCCTGCGGTCGCTGCAGGCGCTGCAGTGACACCCGCTCCGGCCAAGCCGGAAGAACCGGCCGCGGCCCAAGCCCCTGCTGCTGTTGAGGCGAAAAAGCCGTCGGATGACAAGGCGGTGGCGGAGAAACCTCAGGAGAGATCTCGACTCGACAAGCCGCGGCTGGAGCCGGCCCCGCCGGAGCGGCCCGCGGCGCAGACGACGGCAGCGATGATTTCGACCACGCCGTTGATGACGTCGCGGTCGATCCTGGCACCGCCCGATCCCGGCGCCGCCAAGCTGCTCGAACCGAAGGCGGCGACGTCGCCGGAAGAGACCAGCGAGGACGCCGAGGCTGCCGCCGAGACCCCGGCGCCGCGCACTGACTTCGGCGTCGACCTCGGTGCCGCCAACACCGTCGAGGGGCTGCGCGGGTTGTGGCGCAAGCTGTCGAAGACGCAGAAGGCGCTCAAGGGCCTGCAGCCGATCATCATGATCAAGGAAAACGGCAACGCCACCCAGTTGCGGCTGGTCGCCGGTCCGATCGCTGACGCCGCCGCCGCGGCGAAGGTCTGCGCGGCGCTCGGCAGCGCGGACCGGTCCTGCGAAGCGTCGGTCTATGACGGCCAGCGACTGCCGATGGCGGCGCCTGCGAGCGCGCCCCAACCGGCGCCACAGCGCCCGGTGCGCCGGCATCGCGAGCGCGTGACACTGCAGCAGCCCGAACCGCCACCGCCTCCGCCGGCACCAGCGCAGGATGCACCTCCGCCGCCGCGGCCGGCCACCCTGTCATCGATCCTCGGCATCCGCTAAAAGCTCGGGGCGGCCTCGGTCACGAACGCCGCGTCAGCTTGTTCGCCCTCTCGAAGCGCAGCATAATCACGCTATGAAGAAAAAGCCGTTCCGCCTTACTCCGTATCAGGTGCAATTCCTGCTGATCGTCGGTTTCCTGACCGTCGGCTACGCGCTGTACCTGCGCTACCTCGCGATCGAGCTGTCGACCGTGGCTCTGGCCTGCGACGCAGGTTTGCGCTCGATGCTGTGCAAAGCCCGATTGCTGATGACGTATCTGTTTCAGAATTCGGTGTTCGGCATCGCCGCGTTGGTGATCGCGGCGCTGCACTTCATCCGACCGTCGATCGTGCTGCTGACCGGCGGCGTGATCTGCGCCGGCCTCGGCATCGTGCTCTACAATATCGGCCTGTCCGGGATCGCGATCGGGCTGCTTATTTTGGGGTTTGCGCGACCCGCGCCCGCCACAGCGTGAGCGCGAGCATCGCGTAAACTGCGCAGGTCCACAGCGACTGCCAGTTCTTCGGCCCTTCGTTGAACACCGTGTACAGCGCGCAGACGGCGAACAGGCCGGCGAACGAGGCTTCGGCGATCGGCCGGAGCCCCTGCTGCGGCCGGTTCAGCAGCATCAGCAGGAACAGCGGCACCACCGCCATCGTCAGCGACGCGAACGGAAAGTCGCGGTAGCGCGGATCGAAGGTGAAGCCGAGCGCGGTCTGGGCGCCGATCAGCACGGTGACCGCCACAGCCAGACCAAGCGCCAACGTCGCAAACGAGTGCGACCGGTCTTCGCGCGGCCCGAACAGATCCAGGAAGGTCGGAAGCGGCCGGCCGGACATCAGCGCATGCGCGCCAAGGATCGGCGTCAAAATGCCGCTGGCGAGCAGCAGGCTCCACTGCGCCCAGCGCCCGACGCCGTAGCTTTCGACCAGCAGCTTGTCGACCGCGATACCAAGCAGGATGCCGGCGACCGTCGCCGACGTGCCGACCGCCAGCCAGGAGATCAGCCGCGGCGCCCACGGGCGCCGACGCAGCGTCAGGATTGCGGTCAGAAATACCAGAACGCTCAGCGTCATGCCGGCGGCAGCATCGAGCTTCCAATACGGGAAGTTGCTGATCGGCACACCGGCCGGATACTTCTCGGCACGGTTGTCGGCGTCGATCAGGCCCCAATAACCGCCGACCGTGCCTTCGAGGTCGCGCTTCCAAGGCTGGTCGTAGGCTTCGATCAAATTGACGCGGAAGTTCTCCGCCTTGGCGAGAGCGAGGATCTCCGACACCACCCGCGCCTGGTTGGCACGCGACGGCAACGCGCCTTCGCGCATCCGGCCGGCGCTCGGCCATCCGGTTTCGCCGATCAGGATTTCCTTGCCCGGGAACGCGACCGCGACCTGCTTGCGGATCGCGTCGACGTGGTTCGCGGCGTAGCGGGCGCGGACCGGCATGTCCTCCCAGTACGGCAGGATATGGATCGTGACGAAATCGACCGCGTCGTAGATCTCGCGGTTACGCAGCCAGTATTCCCAGACGTCCGCATAGGTCACCGGCACCTTGGCCTGCGCCTTCACCAACCGAATGGTCGCAGCCAGGTCCGCCGTCGTCATCTCGCCGCGAAGCAAGACTTCGTTGCCGACCACCAGACCTGTGATCACGTCCGGATAGGCTTTGGTGAGTCCGACCGCGGTCGCGATCTGCGCAAGGTTCTTCGAGCGGTCGTTCGACAGCCAGATGCCCTGCAGCACCTTCAGCCCGACCTTGGCAGCGAGCGGCGGAAGCTGGTCGAGGCCGTTATCGATCGAATAGGTACGAACGCACTTCGAGATCTTGGCGAGCTGCGCCATATCCTGCGCGATCTGCTCGGCGTCGATATGCGTCGTCGGATCGAGCGGCGTCTGCGCGCCGCGGAACGGCGCGTACGAGACGCATTCCAGTTTGGAGTTGGCTTCGATCGGCGCTCGTTCGAGCGTGATCGGCGTGGCGATCCACCACCACACACCGAAGATCATGGCCAACGAGATCGGGATCAACAACAGCGGCGTGCGCAAGGATTTGGATTCCGTCCGTTGCAAAAGGGTCCCGTCGATTAGCCGCTTGCGACCGATCTGCCAAGGCCGCCTTGTGCACTGCGCCGTTCAGCCGCCACGACAATAGACGTTCTTCCGCCATCAATTCGTCGCCATGCACCGAAGGACGAACTGCCATTGCTGGACAAAATCAAAAATGTCCGTCATGGGATTCTGCCGAGGGCCACGCCCTATCGGCGACGAATTCAAGCGGCATCAGGTGGATGGACCGGCGCCGCGATGGCCCGGCAACGAGATCGGGGACACGATGCGACGAGTATTCCTTGAGTTCCAGAACGCGATGCTGCGTTGCCTGGCCGTGAGCGGTCTTGCTCTGTCGGTCGGCGTCGGCGGCGCGATCGCCCAGAGCGGCGATCTGCGCGCCCAGGATCAGACGCAGAAGCCGCCGGCGGCCGCCAACAATCAGCCGGCTCAGTCGACTGCCGACGCGCTCAAGGAAAGTCAGAAGAAGACCGACGAATTCGCCGAGGCTGCGCAGGCGATCAACGGCCCCGCCGGCAATCCCGAATGCGTCTGGCTCGGCCGTCGCGTCGTGGTGCTGATGTGGCGCGATGACCTCGACACCGCGTTCCGTCACCTTGATATGTACGATCGCTTCGGCTGCCCGACGGGTCACATTCAGGCGGCATTCAGGTGTGTCGTGCGATCTGGTCCTATCGACCCGAAAGCTCCCGACAGTCTCAGCGGACGCGTGCACGCATGCTGGATCAATCCGACCGCCCAGCAGCAGCCTGCCGCAGCGGCCGCAACGCCTCCCGGTCCGGCCGCGAAGCCGGCGCAAGCGCCTGCCCCGCAGCAACCGGCGGCTCCGGCTCCCGCACCTGCGAAATAACTCCGCGGCGCGCTGGAACGTTCGGGATTTTCTCGGGTTTGGTCGCCGGACGCCCTCAATTCGCCATGGGGTCGGCCGAGTTGCTTGGACACGGGGCGCATCCGTACAGTGATGCGCCCACGATGTGGACAGACCTCGGGGACGGGTTAGTCCACCTGCCAAACTGGCCCCTTATGGTTTAGTCGCGATGCGCGCTGTCGTCGCCGTTCTGCTTTTCGTCACCGCCGCTCACGCCGGGCTCTGGGGCCTCCTTCGGGAGAAACAACAAGCCGCCGACTTCACCGGCATGCTACCGAGCGTGTCCTACGCGCCGTTCGATGGCTCCGGCCATCCAGACGTCGACAACTTCCCGACCGCTGAGCGGATCCGCTCCGACCTTAAAAAGCTGGCGGCGCAGACCCGCGCCATCCGTCTGTATTCGTCGACCGGCGGTCCCGAGATGGTGCCGCCGATCGCCAATGAGTTCGGCCTGAAGGTCAATGTCGGCGCCTGGATCGACAAGGACGTCACCCGCAACGAGCGCGAGATCCAGGCCGCGATCGACCTCGCCAAGCACAATGCCAATGTCAGCGGCATCGTGGTCGGCAACGAAACGGTGTATCGCGGCGATCAGATCCCGCTGGAAAATCGCGGGCTGAGCGAGGAAGAGCGCTACCGGTTGGTCGCCGAAGAGAACCAGCGGGTCCGCGACGCCGAAGCGCAACCGGCCGACAAACGTGACGAAGCGGTGCGCTGGGCCACGGCCGAAAACAACGTCCGCCGTCTGACCCGGCTGATCCAGCGCGTGAAGTCTCAGGTCAAAGCGCCGGTCACCTCTGGCGAAATCTGGAACATCTGGCTCGAGCATCCCGAGCTCGCCTCCTCGGTCGACTTCATCGCCGCGCACGTCCTGCCGTACTGGGAAGGCTTCTCCGCCAAGCAGGCGGTCGATCAGGGGATGATCATCTATCAGAAGCTGCGCGAGGCCTTCCCCGGCAAGCGCATTGTGATCGCCGAATTCGGCTGGCCGAGCGCGGGCTATAACCGCAAGGCCGCGGTGCCCGGTCAGTTCGAACAGGCGGTGACGCTGCGCAACTTCGTCAGCCGCGCCGACTCGATCGGCATGGAATACAACATCGTTGAAGCGATCGATCAGCCCTGGAAGTTCTTCGAAGGCGGCGTCGGTCCGTATTGGGGCTTCCTCGACGCCTCGCGCCAGCCGAAGTTCGCCTGGACCGGCCCGGTGGTCGATCCGAACTATTGGAAGCTCGCCGGCATCGCGCTGCTGGTCGGCATCCTGCTGTCGCTGCCGATCCTGCAGCTCGCCGCGCCGACGGCGATGCAGACGCTGCTACTGTCGGCGGCCGCCCACGGCGCCGGCGCCTGGGCCGCGACGGTGTTCGCCTATTGGAACGGTCATTACTTTTTGTTCGGCTCGGCCTTCGCGCTGACGCTCGGCATGATCCTGCTGGTGCCGCTGGTGGCGATCGCCCTCGCCCGGATCGAGGAAATCTCGGCGGTCGCATTCGGCCGCAAGCCGCGCCGCCTGATCACCCGCGCCCTCACGGACGCCCAGGAAGCCCAGCGCGCCGCCGCGCTCGCCAAGGGCGAACCGGTGACATTTCCCAAGGTCTCGATCCACGTCCCGGCGTATTTCGAACCGCCGGAGATGCTGAAGCAGACGCTGGATGCGCTGGCGCGGCTCGATTACCCGAACTTCGAAGTCGTGGTGATCATCAACAACACGCCCGACCCGGCCTTCACGCAGCCGATCCAGGATCACTGCCGCGAGCTCGGCGAGCGCTTCAAGTTCATCAACGCCGAGAAGGTCAAAGGCTTCAAGGCCGGCGCGCTGCGGATCGCGATGGAGCGCACCGCGGTCGATGCCGAGATCATCGGCATTATCGACGCCGACTATGTGGTGACGCCGGACTGGCTGAAGGACCTGGTGCCCGCGTTCGACGACCCGCGGGTCGGCCTGGTGCAGGCGCCGCAGGAGCATCGCGACGGCGACCGCTCGCTGATGCACTACATCATGAACGGCGAATATGCCGGGTTCTTCGACATCGGCATGGTCCAGCGCAACGAGTACAACGGCATCATCGTGCACGGCACGATGTGCCTGATCCGCCGCGCCGCGATGGACATGGCCGGCGGCTGGTCGAGCGACACCATCTGCGAGGACTCCGATCTCGGCCTCGAGATCATGGAGCACGGCTGGCTCACCCACTACACCAATACCCGCTACGGCTACGGCCTGCTGCCGGACACCTATGAGGCGTTCAAGAAGCAGCGGCATCGCTGGGCCTATGGCGGCTTCCAGATCATCAAGAAGCACTGGCGCCGGTTCCTGCCCGGCAACAGCCGCCTCTCCCGCGACCAGCGCCGCGAATTCGGCCTCGGCTGGCTGAACTGGCTCGGCGCCGAAAGCCTCGGCGTGGTGGTGGCGATCCTCAACCTGATCTGGGTGCCGATCGTGGCGTTCGCCGACATCGCGATTCCCGACAAGATCCTCACCCTGCCGATCATCGCCTCCTTCATCGTCACGCTGGCGCACTTCCTGGTGCTGTACCGGCTGCGGGTGAAGATCGGCGTGCCGCAGATGCTGGGCGCGATGATCGCGGCGATGTCGGTGCAATGGACGGTGTCCCGCGCCGTCGCCCAGGGCCTGATCACCGAACACCTCGCCTTCGCCCGCACCTCCAAGGGTGGCTTGACGATGATGTCGGTGGAATTCCAGGCGTTCTGGGAAGCCGTCATCGGCGTGCTGCTGCTGATCGGCGCCGCGATCCTGGTGGTCTCCAACAGCAACATCCAGATCACCGAGATCTACATTTTCGCCGGCGTCCTGGTGCTGCAGAGCCTGCCCTTCCTGGCGGCGGTGGCGATCGCGATTCTGGAAAACTCGCGAATCAACCAGTTCGGCTGGTGGACCGCGACCGCGGTGCGGACCGCCGAATTGATCGGCCTGCGCCCCGTCGCGCTGCCGACCCCGATCCCGGCGCCGCAGAAGGTCGCCTCCGAACTTCACCGCGACGCGTAAGCGCGTCGCGGCCGTGCGCGCCAGCTGATTGGTTGCACGAGGAAGATTGGATAAATATCTGTGGGCTTGAGCCAATTCGGCTTTGGCTGCGGCTGGCGCGGTTACCGCGGGTATTGACCCCGCCGGCCCCGCCCCCTACACAGCGCCTCACGTGAGCGCGTAGCTCAGCCGGTAGAGCACGTGACTTTTAATCATGGGGTCGAGGGTTCGAGTCCCTCCGCGCTCACCATGCGCCTTATCCGTCAGATCGAAGACTGATCGGCTCGTCCAGAGCTGGCTCTTTATTCTCTTCGCTGACGGTCCACTTGGCCCAGCAGCTCCCAAATCGGTCGCCGTTCACCCATCCGCTCCGTGAGCTCGATTCGGCCGGGATTGCGCGCACCAAGGGACTTTTGGCAATCCGCTGGTCCACAATAAAGCGGCCCAACCCGGCATCTCGCTACCGCCTTACGACCAACGGATCACGCGGTACTCACGAAAATTTGAGCCGGCTCAATGTCCGGTCGGGGGGAGCGGGTCATTATGCGCGCCATCGAGGGCCGCAACGCGGCTCGGCGATGCGCAGAAACCCCATTATGAGGTCTCAAAATGGCTGACAAGACGCTGACCGGCCTGACGGTCGAGGAGTCCGAAGAGCTCCACAAGCACGTGATCGATGGCACCCGCATTTTCGGTGCGATCGCGATCGTCGCGCACTTCCTCGCCTACGTTTACTCGCCCTGGCTGCACTAATTAGCTGCCCAAAGGAGTATAGAATATGAATCAAGCTCGTATCTGGACTGTGGTGAAGCCGACCGTCGGTCTCCCGCTCCTGCTCGGCAGCGTCACCGTGATCGCGATCCTGGTGCACTTCGCTGTGCTGTCGCACACCACCTGGTTCTCGAAGTACTGGAACGGCAAGGCCGCGGCGATCGAGTCGTCGGTCAACGTCGGCTAATCAATACTGCTCTTCTGAGCTGTGTTGCCAAACCGGGCTCCGAAAGGGGCCCGGTTTTCGTTTGGGGGTACGCTGCCGCGGCGAGCCTTTGAACGCCCTCCCGCGGCGAGCGGTCAGGCCCTCGCCTTCGGCGCAGCCAGCGCTGTCGCGGTGCGCTTGATGGTCTTGGCGACCAACAGCGCCTGCTCCTTGGTCAAGGCGAAGTCCTGCACGCCCTTCTGGGTGGTCAGCGACAGAATCATCACCTCCGGCTGAGCCTCCGGCCAGCCGGTGGCGAAGGCGGTGACGAAATCGGCCGAGGTCGAGCGCTGGGTCATCGAACGAAACTCCTTGGAAAAGCTCGCGGCTCATTGGCCGAAACCGGCCGCGCTGGCAAGCATCCGCAAGGCTAAGTCGCCCAGGCTGCGTCACCGCGCCGGCACGAACGCCGTCACCTCGAGCTCGACCTTGGCCCGGGGATCGACCAGCCCGCCGATATAGAGCAGCGTCGACGGCGGAAAGTGCCGGCCCAGCGTCTCCTTCCAGGCCGCACCGATTCCGGCCCCAGCAGCCTCGTACTCGGCGCGGCTGGTGAGATACCAGGTCAGCCGCACGATGTGCTCTGGGCCGGCGCCAGCCTCCGCCAGCAGCCGGGTCACGCGGCGCAGCGCCGCGCCGACTTGCGCGGCGAGATCGTCCGATTCGTACTCGCCCTGATCATTGGTGCCGGTCTGGCCCGCCAGCACCAGCCACTGGCCGGGACCGTTGAAGGCGACGCCGTGCGCGAAGCCCCTGGCTTGGCCCATCCATCCGGTTGCAGCACCCGCATCGTCGATCCTCCCTTGGTCACCGGCTTGTTCGCCGCTTTGACGGCAATTGCGCGCACAAGCGGCTGCGGAAATCAACCGCAGCGGCCGCAGGCAGGCCTCTGCGGCGCGGCGGTTGCCAAGCCTGCCGTTGTCGAAGATAGAGCGACTTCAGGAAACGCCGACGCCATCAACGAGCCAAACCGCCGCGATGACCCGCTCTCCCTCGATGTTGAAGGCCGCGCTATGGATGGCCGGCTGGCTCGCGCTGATGGTGATCGTCGCCGTCGCCGGCCGCGAGACGCTGCGCGAATTGAGCGTGTTTCAGGTGATGGAACTGCGCTCGCTGATCGGCTTCGCGATGCTGTACCCGCTGATCCACAAGGCCGGCGGGCTGACCGCGATGGCGACGGCACGGCCGCTCGCGCATCTCAGCCGCAACCTGGTGCACTACGCCGCGCAGATCGGCTGGTTCTACGCGCTGACGCTGATCTCGATCGGCCAGGTGGTGTCGATCGAGTTCACCATGCCGATCTGGATCGCGATCCTGGCCGCGACCTTCCTCGGCGAACACATGAACGTCTGGAAGATCACCGCGGTCGTGCTCGGGCTGATCGGCGTCGTGGTGATCGTCCGTCCCGCCACCTCGTCGGTCGACCCGGGACAATTGATCGCACTCGGCGCCGCCGTCGGCTTCGGCATCTCGGTGACGCTGATGAAATCGCTGACCCGCACCGAGAGCACGCTCGCGATCATCTTCTGGATGCTGATCATCCAGAGCGCCGCCGGCCTGGTGCCGGCGTTGTGGCTATGGCAATGGCCGTCGGCCTATGTCTGGGCCTGGATCGTGATCATCGCGTTCTGCGGCACGTTCTCGCACTACTGCATGGCGCGGGCGCTGACTTACGCGGACGCCACCATCGTGGTGCCGATGGACTTCCTGCGGGTGCCGCTGTCGGCGACCGCGGGCTGGCTGCTGTATGGCGAGCGGCTCGATGCCTACACGGTGATCGGCGCCGCGCTGATCCTGACCGGCAATCTGCTCAATCTGCGCGGCGGACCGCGACCGCCCGCCGGAGCCCCGATCCGGAATGCACGCTAGTCGTCGAGGCCGGCGGCCTTGCGCAGCGCGGCGTTGATGCGGTCCTGCCAGCCCGGGCCGCCCTCCTGGAAGTATTCCAGCACGGCCTGATCGATCCGCAGCGACACCATCTCCTTCACGCCCGGCACCGCCTGCCGCTTCGGGGGAGCTTCCACCGGCTTGGCGGTGACCTTCTTGAAAGCGGCCTCCGCCTCGGTTCGGGCATCGTTCAGCGTGCGGGGTCGGCGGGGCGGTTGCGACATGGCGGTTTTCTCGGCAGGTTGAGCAGACTTAAGGCGTTGACGAGACTCGTCGAATGACCGGCGAGCACACTCCGCGACAGCTGAACAAAAGCCGCGCATCGCGGCGCACAAGACTCAGCTGTGACGGAATTTCTTACGGTTGATCACGCCCTCTTGCGGGCCGCAATAGTAATTGAATCGCTAACGAGCACGTTCGCAATCGAGATGTCGGCAGCAAAGCTCGCGCGAGGCGTGCAGTGCAGAATCGAATTTCTCAAAACGAACGCATTTGTGTTGCGACATCGTACGAGTTCCTAGTGTATAGTTCGAGCAACTGAGGTGGTGATCACTTCAGTCGAACACGGGCCTGACGTTTCAGTTCATTCGAACTCTCAGGCCATTCAATCAATCAGGTCCAACGCTTTTGGAAGATGAGGAGGTCACGATGCCGGCGATTGCTGAAGTCCTGTCGACCAACGTTCCTCGTCCCGCACCACGCGGCAGTGATCTCCCGACCTGCCCGGTCTGCGCCGACTCGATGGTCGCAGCCGAAGCATCGGCCTACCTCACCGAAAGCGTGGTGAGCTATCTGTGGACCTGCGACACCTGCGGCTATGGTTTCGTCACCAAGCACTCGGTGAAACGGTTTTCCTGCAACTAATCGGGCGACCGATCAGGCGTCCATGTCTGGGATCGTTCCCGACCGCATCGGACCACATCCGATGACGACGGGAACGGTCACGTAAAGATCGACGCCTCAACATCGGCAACACTGCGGGATCGCCATCAGCTTCATGAGGCTGCTCCGCCGCTCCTCGCGCCCTGCTGCTCAACGCGCATTGACCCCGCACGCTGAGTGGCGATATCACCTTGTGCGAGGAAACTCGGTCGAGCACTCTGTTAGGACAAACAAGCTACGATCGCCCTCACGCTCCCAAATTTCTCGACGTGGTGCCATCGGCGCTTCTCTTTGTCCCGCGCTTGTGCCGGTAAGCCAATCCTCTCTGGCTTTCGCGACCGAACGCCTGCACCGCCAATTGCGTGCGATACAGGCCGAATGATCCGGGCGGAATCCCGATCAAACGCGACGCCATCCGCGATTGGGCACCCAAAGATTGGGACGGATTGCCACTTCTAAAAGACGCATTGCAAAGCGGGCCCGCTTCCAACCGTCTTCCATTAAGTTCCCGACAGCAATCCCCTTCTTAGCATCTGATCCTGACGCTCCCGATTTCCGGGGATGAGGACCGACCCTCCGCGCAATCACACCATGCGCGCCGGCTCGCAGACCACTCATCGCGTCGGTTGGCACTTGGCATAATAGCGAACGGCTAAAATGTACTCTGCACTCGACCGATCTTGGACAGATCAGCTTTCACAGAAAGCTATTCAGAAAGCAACAGAGCTCAATCTGCCTCTCAATCCGGAGATTTACGAAGTTCTCTTTGTGTACTTCCTCGGCTCACACAAATCATTGAATACCGCGTTCGATGCGTTGACCGCACAGACCAGCAGCCCCACAGCTCGCGATCTCGCACGGCTCCACCAAACCCACCTCTCCGCTCGTTCGACCGCCGGACGCATCGACTCGATCGGCGAGTCCGTTCGCGACCAAACCACCAGCATCGCCACTGCGATCACGACCGCGTCAACGGCGACGGCGCATTACCAACACGTGCTCGCAACGGCCGGTCATGTGTTGCAGCTGGAGTCAACGAGCGGCAGCGCGCGGTTCGCGATCGACAAGATCATCGCGTGGACTGAACACATCAGTTCAACGAATGCGCTGTTGGTCCAGCAACTGCAATTGGCCGCCGAGCGAGTCGCGGCTCTCCAGCAACAACTCGACGATGTCCGCAAGGATGCAATGACCGACCCTCTGACCGGCGTCGGCAACCGGAAGCTATTCGACCTCACTTTGTCACGCACATTGCCGCGAGCGACCAAGGACGAACCGCTGTCGCTGCTTCTGATCGACGTGAACCATTTCAAGGATTTCAACGACACGTACGGCCACGCCGTTGGAGACGACATCCTTCGGCTGATCGCCAGAACCTTGCAGGACAGCGTTCGCGACGGCGAGCTTGTATGTCGTGTCGGCGGCGATGAATTCGCGACGATTTTGCCTGAGCAATCGCTTCACGATGCACTCGCCATGGGCGAACGAATTAGCACTCAAATCACGCAACGGAAGCTCTACCGGCGCTCCACAAAGCAGACAATCGGACGGTTGAGCGTCTCCATCGGAGCATCCGAATGGAACACCGGCGATACCGCAGAGACGCTATTCGAGAAAGCCGACCACTGGATGTACGCTGCGAAACGTGCGTCTCAGACTCAAGCGCCTCCTATCGATGAGAACGCTCCAAGTCGGCAAATTCGGTCGCCCACCGCCCTCGTTTGGCACGACTCCTACAGTTGCGGGCACCTGACCATCGATACACAACACCGCGCGCTCTTCGATCTGGCCAACAAGTACCTCGCCTGCGGTGCTGACGGTGGAGACTGTGATCGCATCGCACGATCTATCGTCGCGGCGGTTACCAAGCATTTTGCCAGCGAAGAGGCTGTCCTGCGAGCACATGGCTACGAAGAGCTCGACGCTCACATCGCCGAACACACACGCCTTCTTGCCGAGCTGAAGGACCGGGTGTGCGCCGTTCTGGCCGGGCAACAGCCACGCGACCACCTGAGCGACTTCATCATCCAGTCGGTCGTTCTCGGCCACCTCATGCACGATGACCGACGCTTCTTCGCAATCGTCACTCAAACTTCAAGCCACGCAAACGGAGACCCCCGGCCTAAGCACGAGAAGTGCGCTTCCCCCGGATGAAGAACGCACCCTACCGCAAAGAACTCCATCCGCCAGACTCCAAGCTCTGCACCAGTGGAACCGCTCCCATGACGATCACTTGGAAACCATCTCACGCGATAGACAATGGCATTATTGATGAGGACCACAGGGCCATCATTCAAGCCATCAGTTCCATCTACAGCCTGCTGGGCGACAACGAAGACGCAGTCCAAATCCTCGCAGCCACCCGAGAACTCCGAACTCTAGCCGAAGCGCACTTCGCTCGCGAAGAGCATCTGCAGGAGCTTCTCAACTTTCCCAATCGGGACGCTCATCGCGATGAACATATCGATCTGCTGAATGAAATTGACCTTCTTCTACGCGAGCTCGAAACGGCTGCCGAGAAGGTGTCGAGTGCCATGCGATTTCAGCTGAAAGGCTTCTTTCATCGATGGATTCTTGACCACGCCCTGGCGTCAGACCTCGAGATGCAACCGTACTTGGCCCCCACCATCAGTTCCGATAACCGCATTTGGCAAGCCGACAATGAACTCGAAGACCGTTACTGCGACAGCTTTACGATTCACTGATCGCACACCCGCGAGTTCTCCCGCCCGGATCACGGTCATCACCGACTCGTCGGTCCGCACGAAGAGGCTCAAACAAGCGTTGCAGCGGCATATCAACGTCCAATACGTGACACTGCCGAAGACCTGCGCCCGACTGTCCTCGGACGATCAGCTCATCGTCTGGGCTGACCTCAAATCAGTCGAGACCATCTTTGCAATTCGTAAGTTTTTGGATCAGAATCGGGGCGTCACGCAGCGCATCTTCCTGATCGAGGATCGTATCCATCCCGCATCCGCCCAAGCATACGCGTTGGGGGCGACACACGTCCTGATCGTCGATCAGTCGATGACGTCGCTTCACCGGTTCTTGCGCGATTCCGCTGCCCACAATCCGGATGCCGAGACTGAGGCCGCGGCACAGCATAGCGCCCAAATGTTGGAAGCTTCGTTCACGGCCATGAGCAATGGCGAACTCGTGGACATCGATGGACTTCAAGACTGCGCCGATTCGACCATCAGCTGCCTCAATCGCCACGGCCTCTCTGGCTGGCTCGGCGTCGTTCGCCGCCATCATAAGGCCACCTATCAGCACGTCCTCCTGGTGAGCGGCGTGTTGGTGGACTTTGGCATCAGCCTCGGGCTTCGGCACGCTGATCTTCGAACGCTTCATCTGGCGGCCATGCTGCACGATATTGGAAAAGCAAAGATCCCGCTCAGCATTCTGGACAAACCAGGCCGACTCGAGCCCCAGGAACGACTGATCATCGAACGGCACCCCTCGATTGGCTTCGATGCATTGCAGGACAATCCCCGCGTGACGCCTGAAATTCTCGACGGTGTAAGGCACCACCACGAGTATCTCGACGGCACCGGGTACCCCGATCGGCTGTCCGGCACTGAGATCAGCGACATCGTTCGAATGCTGACCATCGCCGACATCTTCGGTGCGCTGATCGAGGAACGGTCGTACAAGCCTCCGATGCCTCGTCAACAGGCCTACAACATCCTGCTCCAGATGACGACGAGGCTCGAAACCCCACTCGTGTCAGCGTTCGAGACGGTCGCCCTCGAACGTTGAACTCACAATCTGAGACGAGGCTGCTGGTAGCAATTGGTCTCAACGCAGCCCAATCCCGACGTATGGAATTGCTAAACCTTCCACCGGGCAGCCAAGACGGCGATCATCCTTCGTCGGTCAGGTCATGCGAAGGAAGATATCGAGGGACCTTCCGCCCTCGCCGCCCGCACGACCTGCCGCCATCAGGGGAATCCGATCGGCTCGCGCGTCGGATGGGCTACAGCCATATTGCGCCCGGAACGCACGGCTGAACTCCTGCGGACTAACAAACCCAACGCTAAGGGCAATCTGGGCAATCCGTCTCGTCTCGTTTGGATCGCTGAGAGCTCGACAAGCCTGCGCTAGCCGATAATTCCTGATGTAAGCGGCTACGCCTCCGTGCGGCTCAAACAGGCGATACAGCAGGCTTCGCGACACGCCGAGCCCGCTCGCAAGAGTTGCAGGAGACAACCTGGGATTGGCAAGCTGCGCTCTGACGATGCGCCGGGCCCGCTCGCACAGGCCCATCACCACTCCATCGCGGGCCTCACCGAGGCTCCGCGAACCCGGCACAAGGCACGCAGACAGCATCGCCTCTGTCGCCTTGGCGATACCTGGAGCGTCGTCCTGCTTCACATGCGCCAATTGCCGCTCGAGCGCCAAAAGGTAGTCCGAAAGCAAGGAGGCAAGCGGAGACTGAAGGATGCTGTTGTTGAGCTTGTCTAATGCCGCCGCGTCCTTTGCAAACAAATCGCGCGGAATGAACACCATCAGCGTCTCGATATCATTCATCTCACCGTGGCAGGCCTGCCCCAGCGAGTAGAATCCGATTAGACCAAATCGTTCGCTCGCGTTTCCGGCCGCCTTACGATCGCCAGCGATCGTGCAATTCGATCCAGACTTCAGAAGATAGAGATACCAATGGTCGGCGAGCGCCCGGCGAACGGCCTGCGAATCCCGCTTGAACTTGGCCCCGGGGTTCTTCTCCTGGCACACCGCGATGGCGCCCAGATCCCACGTCGCCAATTCCACAGGCCGTGTCAGCGATTTGGCAGAGTTTGGCTCGAGATCTGCAACATCGCGCAGCTTCTCTCGCCAGGCGTCGAACCGATCTTGACTGGAAAGGTCTGCCGTCGAGAAACGCGCAGGCTTGAGCAAGCGATCTGAATTGGCCGTCTTCGGCATCTCATGGTCTCCGAACGATCGCCCGTTTGCTTCTCCCTGCTGTCGACGATCAAATGATACGTCGGCATAGTGAGACCCACCCCCTTGGACATGATACTCCACGAGTAAATCTCGTGAAGTAAGACAACCGCATGGCTGGTTTTCACCCCGCCCGACTAACTACGCTCAACGTACTTGCCATCACCCCATGGATTCGGGGTCTCAGTCAGAATTTCGAGTTTGATTTGTCAGGAAAACGGTTAGTTCGCATGCTGGAAGCTGGGTTTTCCTGACAAGGCGAGAGCCCGCTTAGTATGAACGGCGTCTAGCCATGATCTCTGAGCATCGAGCAGAGGTCGTCGCCCAACGGCGTCAAACTAATGCCTGAATTCAAGCGTGAGGGGCTGGTCGCTCGATCAAGGTAATGAATCGGCCCGTTATGGGCCGGCAAGGGCGCAGCCAAGCGCCACGCCGTGCGCGCGGCCGATTTAGCGCGCGGCGATGTCACCCCGTTCCCAGCCCGCGCGGGTGCGGAGCCTGAACTCTTCGAACTGACCGGCGGCGATCGCGGCGCGGATGTCACGCATCAGCCTTTGGTAGTAGGCAATGTTGATCTCGGACAGCAACATCGCGCCGAGCGTCTCGCTCGACTTCACCAGGTGATGCAGATACGCCCGCGAACAGTTGCGGGCCGAGGGCCAATCGCTCTCCTCGTCGAGCGGCCGCGGATCGTCAGCGTGCTTGGCGTTGCGTAGGTTGATCGGGCCATACTGCGTGAACGCCAGACCGTGGCGGCCATTACGGGTCGGCATCACGCAGTCGAACATATCGATGCCGCGTGCCACCGCCTCCAGCATGTCCTCCGGCGTTCCGACGCCCATCAGATAGCGCGGCCGCTCCGCGGGCAGGATCGGCGCCGCCTCCTCGATCATCGACAGCATCACGTCCTGCGGCTCGCCGACCGCAAGGCCGCCGATCGCATAGCCGTGGAATCCGATGTCGATCAGCCCCTGCGCCGAGGCGTGGCGCAGCTCCGGCACGTCGCCGCCCTGCACGATGCCGAACAGCATGTAGCCGTCCGGCGCGGCTTCGAAAGCGCGCTTGCAGCGTTCGGCCCAGCGCAGCGACAACTGCATCGCCCGCTCGATATCGGCGCGATCGGCCGGCAGCCGCACGCATTCGTCGAGCTGCATCGCGATGTCCGAACCGAGCAGACGCTGCACCTCGATCGCGCGCTCCGGCGACAATTCGATCGCCGCGCCGTCGATATGCGAGCGGAACGTCACCGCCTGCTCGTTGACTTTGCGAAGCTGCGCCAGCGACATCACCTGGAAGCCGCCGGAGTCGGTCAGCATCGGACCATTCCAGGTGGTGAATCGCTGCAAGCCGCCGAGCGCCGCGATCCGCTCGGCGCCGGGCCGCAGCATCAGGTGATAGGTGTTGCCGAGCACGATATCGGCGCCGGCGTCGCGGACTTCGCGCCAGTGCAGCCCCTTCATCGCGCCCGCGGTGCCGACCGGCATGAAGGCCGGGGTGCGAACAACGCCATGCGGCGTGGTGAGCCGGCCGGTGCGGGCGGCGCCGTCGGTCCCGAGCAGTTCGAAGTGATTGGGCACGGTCATGGGGTGATGTCGTTCCGGAACAGCAGGCTGGCGTCGCCGTAAGAGTAGAACCGATAGCCGGTTCGAATGGCGTGGGCGTAGGCCGCCTGCATGGTGTCGAGACCGCAGAATGCCGACACCAGCATGAACAGCGTCGACCGCGGCAGGTGGAAATTGGTCATCAGCACGTCGACGGCGCGGAAGCGATAGCCCGGCGTGATGAAGATCGAAGTCTCGTCGGCGAATGGCGCGATGCGGCCGTCATCGCGCGCCGCACTTTCCAACAAGCGCAGCGACGTGGTCCCGACTGCGACGACCCGGCCGCCGGCTGCGCGCGCTGCGTTCAACGCATCCGCGGTGCCGGAGCTGATCGTGCCCCATTCGGCGTGCATGCGATGCTCACTGGTGTCCTCTGCCTTCACCGGCAGGAACGTTCCTGCCCCGACATGCAGCGTGATCCGGTGCAGCCCGACGCCCCGCGCGGCCAGCGCGGCTTCGAGTTCGGCGGTGAAATGCAGCCCCGCGGTCGGCGCCGCGACCGCGCCCTCATTGACGGCGAACATGGTCTGATAATCGGTAGTGTCCTGCGTGTCGGGCGGGCGCTTGGACGCGATATAGGGCGGCAGCGGCGTGGCGCCGATCTCAGCGATCGCCTGGTCGAGCACCGGGCCATGGAACGAGAACGCCAGCGTCACCTCACCGGCTTCGCCCTTGGCCTCCACAGTGGCGTCGAGATGCCCGAGCAGGCAGACCCGGCCGTCATGGCCGAAGCGCACCACGTCGCCCGGCAGCAGCTTCTTGGCGGGTTTGACCAACGCCTGCCAGCGGGCGCCGTCGAGCCGCTTGATCAGCGTCGCTTCGATCTTTGGCTCGAGGCCGCGGCCGATCCGGCGACCGGTCAGCTGCGCCGCGATCACCCTTGTATCATTGACCACCAGCTGATCGCCGGGCGCCAGCAGTGACGGCAGATCGCGCACGATCCAATCCTCGAGCGGCGCGCCGGGGCGCACCACCAGCATCCGCGCGGCATCGCGCGGGCTCACCGGCCGCAGCGCGATGTTCTCGGCAGGCAGATCGAAATCGAACAGATCGGTGCGCATGATTCCAGTACGTCATTGCCGGGCTCGACCCGGCAATCCATCCTCTTCAAAAAGATGGATGCCCGGGCCTCCGCCGCGCCGAAGAGGGCTACGGCCCCGCAGGCGGATCAAGCCCGGGCATGGCACCTTCTTGATGGCGACGCCGGCCTGAACGCGGCCGACGTATCACTGATCAAGCCGCAGCGTCGGCCGCGATGCTGGCCTTGACGATCTTGTCCGGATCCTTGACCGGCTCGCCGCGCTTGATCTTGTCGACGTTCTCCATGCCTTCGATCACCTTGCCCCAGACGGTGTACTGCTTGTCCAGGAAGCGGGCGTCGTCGAAGCAGATGAAGAACTGGCTGTCGCCGGAGTCCGGATTGGCGGCACGGGCCATCGACGCGGTGCCGCGGACGTGCGGCTCGGCGTTAAACTCGGCCTTCAGCTTCTTGCCGGAGCCGCCCATGCCAGTGCCCTGCGGGCAGCCGGTCTGCGCCATGAAGCCTTCGATCACGCGATGGAACACGATGCCGTCGTAGAAGCCCTCGCGCACCAGCTCCTTGATCCGGGCAACGTGGTTCGGCGCCAGATCCGGGCGCATCTCGATCTTGACGGTGCCCTGGGTGGTTTCGAGGATCAGGATGTTGTCGTTATCAGCCATGCTCTCTTCTCTGTTGGTTTGGGACTCTGTCTGCGATCATCGAACCGCAGCGTGAACGGACGTCCGGCGACGGCGCCCCCCATCGAGGGCGTGAATGGCAGCGGCGTGCATCGCTGCAACGCCTCCATCACCGCAACGCGATAGGCCAGGCTGTCGTCCCGGCCGGCCTCCGGGCTTTCAAAGGTGATCCGCGGCTTGCCGAGGATCTCGCCGCTGCGCGTGAAGCTCACCAGCACGGTGATCTGCATGCCGGGATTCCCGGTAGGCAGACGCGGCGGACGCCAGCATTGCTTCATCGCGGAAAACAATGCGTTGAGATTGTCGATCGGTGCGTTCTGCGCAGACGCGGGGCGAACGGTGAGACCGATCGCCCCTGCGATCAAGGCTACCGCGACTGTCGTCAGTCGACGCGGCAGCATTGAGATCGCCTATTTGACGTCGGAGGCGACCTGGACCTTCACCATCTTGTCCGGATCGGTGACGGCACCGCCGGGCGAGGTCGGCGAAGCCTTCTTCAGCTTGTCGACGACATCCATGCCGGACACGACATTGCCGATCACGGTGTATTGGCCGTTCAGGCTCGGGCCGTCGGCGAACATGATGAAGAACTGCGAATTGGCGCTGTCGACGCTGTCGCCGCGCCGGGCCATGCCAACGACGCCGCGGGTGAACGGCACGTTGGAGAATTCCTGCTTCAGGTTCGGATACTTCGAACCGCCGGTGCCGTTGAAGTTCTGACCGTCGCCGGTCTGCGCCATGAAGCCACCCATCACGCGGTGGAACGGCACATTGTTGTAGAAGCCTTCGCGGGCAAGCTGCTTCAGCCGCTCGGCGTGCTTGGGCGCGATGTCGGCCCGGAGCGCAATCACGATGCGGCCCTTGGTGGTGTCGATGACGAGCGCGTTCTGCTTGTCGAGATTGGCGGGCAGCGGCTGCGCCAGCGCCGGCAGCGCGAACAGCAGCGCCGCGAAGAGGCCGATCAGACGGATCATGAAAACTCCGGGTCGGTTAGGCCGGCGAGCCGGCGGCAAACTTGGATTTCAGGGCAGACGCCACCTCGGCCGGAACAAAGGCCGAGACGTCGCCGCCCATCGCAGCGATCTGCCGCACCAGTGTGGCGGTGATCGGGCGCACACCGACCGAAGCCGGCAGGAAAACGGTATGGATTGCCGGCGCCATGGTCTCGTTCATGCCGGCGATCTGCATCTCGTAGTCGAGATCGGTGCCGTCGCGCAGGCCGCGGATCATGATGGTCGCCCCCACCTTCTCGGCCGCGGTCACGGTGAGATTGTCATAGGTGGTGCAGCCGAACGCGCAGCCGGCCGCCTTGGCGACCGGGCCGAACACCTGTTCGACCATCGCGAGGCGCTCCTCGGTGGTGAACAGCGGCTTCTTGCCGGGATGAATGCCGATCGCCACCACGAGCTTGTCGCACAGCGCCACGGCGTGGCGGACGACGTCGAGATGGCCGTTGGTAACGGGATCGAAAGACCCCGGATAAAGCGCGATGCGTGACATCCGGCCCGTCTAGCGCGGCGCGCGGGATCGAGCAAGCGGCGCCAGTTCCTTCAAAACTGCAGCTGCCAGGCGGATTTATTTCGCGCTGCGGATCGAACCGGATCGCCGCTTCGCGCGTCTTCTGCATGGTAACGCGAGGCGCCTGAAAACACTCACGTTTTTACGGGTTTGTTTCATGCGCCCGAAAGCCAAGAAACAAATCACGGCGGTCATGAAACCTGAATGGCCAGGCGAAGAAGACGTTCTGAAACCAGCGCTGGGTAAACCAGCCGCATCGGGAAGCGACAAAGCACTCCAGGCCGAAACGGCCGGACCATCGAGACGACAGGGGACACCGTCATGATCAAGGCTCTTTCCGTGATCGCGATCGCCGCCTTTGCTGCCGCGGCAGTCACAATTCTTCCGGGCTTTGCCCCTCAGGTCGAAGCCAGCGTTCCGCAGGCCCTGGCCAAGGGCGACCGGCTCGACATCCGTCCCCTCGGCACTGCCTGCTCGGAGCAGGCGTGGCCGAATTTTGAGCCGTCCTGCCTCCGTAACGCCAATGCCAGCCACGCGCCGATCGGCCAGGCGCGGCTGGTGACGGCGGAACGACATTAAGGTTTTGGCGTTATCCGACCGCTAGTTTCCGCAAAGCGCTTCCCTCCAAGGGCGCTCTGTACCGAAGACCCCCGAGTTGCCCCCTCGGGGGTCTTTCGATTCCGGCGCTCGTGAAGCCTGCTGACGGCGCGCCATAGCGTGGCGCTGAGGCGGCGAGCGGACGCCGCCTCTACTCGAGCGGCGGCCTAGCCGCCGTTGCCGTTGTCGCCGTCGTCGGTCTCGGGGATGCGCTCGACCGAGACGACCTTCTCGTCATCCGCGGTGTCGAACACGATCACGCCCTGCGTCGAGCGGCCGGCGACGCGAATCCCTTCGACCGGGCAGCGGATCAGCTGGCCGTTGTCGGTGACCAGCATGATCTGGTCGGAGTCCTCGACCGGGAACGACGCTATCAGCTTGCCGTTGCGGCTGTTCACCGACATCGCCACGATGCCTTTGCCGCCGCGCCCGGTGGTGCGGTACTCGAACGACGAGGTCCGCTTGCCGTAGCCGTTCTCCGAGATCGTCAGCACGAACTGCTCGGACGCCGACATCTCGGCATAGCGCTCCTGCGACAGCGCCGCGGACGTATCGCCCTCCTCAGCTTCAACTTCCGGCGTCTCGATCGGCTCGTTCTCCTCACCGGTCGCGGCACGGCGGATCGCGCCGGACTGCTTCAGATAGGTGGAACGTTCGGCCGGCGTCGCCTCGAAGTGACGCAGGATGCTGAGCGAGATCACCTTGTCGCCGGACGACAGTGCGATGCCGCGCACGCCCATCGAGGTGCGGCCGC
>NZ_QTKI01000318.1:0-5793 GCF_010820945.1 Rhodopseudomonas sp. BR0C11 | reverse complement strand
TCGCTGCAGCGCTCGAACCCAAGCCGCTGACGCCGCTCGAAGGCGTCGACATCGCCGTGAACGCCGCCGGCGCCGATCGTGACGCCGTGCCTGACATCGGCGTTCCCATCGACTTCCCGAACCAGGACTGAGGGGATCATGACCGAGTCGATCTACGTGAAGCCGCGGGAAGGCGGCCGCGTCCGCATGCCGGAACGCAACTACAACGTGATGCCGGCGGAAGGCGCGACGGTGCCGCGCGTGGACTACTACGAACGCCTGTTGATCGGAGGCGATATCTCGATCGCAGATCCTCCGCCCGCGAAGCCCGCCACCCCACCCGAGAGCAAGCCGGCGGAAGAGACCGCCAAGACGAAGGAGTAATCCGCCATGGCAGTCGCGTTCAATTCGATCCCGTCGAACGTTCGCGTTCCGCTGTTCTATGCCGAGGTCAATGCCGGTCAGTCCCCCTATCAGGGGCCCAGCCGCACCTTGCTGATCGGCCAGAAGCTGTCGACCGGCAGTGCGACCGTGAACGTCCCGATCATCCTGTCGGGTGATCCGCAGTCGCTGGTCGGCGCCGGCTCGATGCTGGCCGAAATGGCTGTCTGGGCGCGGCAGAATCATCCGTTCGGCGAGATCTGGATGCTGCCGCTGGCCGATCCGTCCGGAGCCGCACAGACGTGGACCATCACCATTGCGGCGGGGCTCGCCGGGAAGTCAGGTACCCTTCCGGTCTATCTCGGCGGCGAGAAGGTCAGCATCGGCGTCGCCGCGACCGACTCGACATCCGACGCGGCCACCAATCTCGCGGCCGAGATCAACAAGGGCTACACCAAGTTCGGCCGCAGCCTGTCGTTCCCGGTCACCGCGGCGGCGGCGAGCAACGTCGTGACGCTGACGTCGCGCCACGTCGGCGCGCTGATGGCGAAATTTTCGGTGCTGAAGGATCTGGTCGGCGATGAGGGCTCGCTGCAGCAGTACCTGACCATCGCGACGGGCACTTCCGGAACCGGTGTTCCGACGCTCGGCACCGCGCTGGCTGCGCTGGGCGATATGGAATTCGACTATATCTGCTCGCCCTATGCGGACACCACGTCGCTCGACGTGATCAAGGATTTCCTCGGCGGCACCTCCGGCCGCTGGTCGCCAATCCAGCAGTTGTACGGACACTACTGCACGGTGATGTTCGACAGCTACGCGAACCTCGCTTCGTTCGGTGCCGGTCGGAACGATCCGAACGTGTCGATCCTCGGCGTTGTCGACAGCCCGTCCCCGCCGTGGCGTTGGGCGGCGGCTTATGGGGCGCGCATCGCCAGCGACAAGAACCTCGGCGGCGAAGTCGACCAGGCCTATCGCATCAGCCTGCCGGTTCAGACGCTCGATCTGGTCGGCATCCGGCCGCCGCAGTCGCGTGTCAACTGGTTCTCAATCACCCAGCGCAATACGCTGTATCAGGACGGAATTTCCGGTTTCAAGGTGGCCGCCGACGGCACGGTGATGCTCGATCGGGTGATTACCACCTATCTGACCAACGCCTACGGTCAGCCGGATATTACTTGGCTGGACATCGAGACGCGGCTGCAGATGGTGTACTTCGTGCGCTACATGCGGCAGCGCATCACGCAGAAGTACGGCCGCTGTGCGCTGGCTGACGACAACCCGAGCGCAAATCCAGGCATCGTCACCGCCAAGATCCTGAAGGCTGAAGCGGTGCACGCTTACGTCGAGCTGGAGGCCGGCGGCCTGGTCGAGAACTCGGATCTGTTCGCGCGGCGCCTGGTGGTCGAGCGTTCGTCCGATCCGAACCGCGTCAACGCCTATCTGCCGGTCGACACCGTGAACCAGTTCCGCGTGTTCGCCGCGAACGCCACGACCTTCCTGCAGTACCCGGCCTGATGGCCATCCGGTGCGGCTATCGCTGCGCCGCTCACCCCCTCCATTTCTGCACAGCGGAGTTTAGGCCATGTCTCACACGGCAGGCGGTCGGGTTTCGACCGTCATCAACGGCGTTCCTTATTCGGCCCGCGGCGAGATCACGCTGTCGCCGTCGAACATCTCGAACGAGTCCGGGGTCAACCAGGACGGCACTGTCTATCGCATTGTGAAGCCGAAGGCGCGGAAGGCCGAATTGACGTTCGACCGCTTCGTCACCGTCGACGATCGCCCACTGATCTGGGACGAGCGCGTCATGAACCTGATGAACATCCCGGTCACCTTCGTCGAGGATGATACAGGCCTCACGCACATTCTCTCCGGCTCGTTCTTCGAGGGTGAGCCGCAGGGCAATCTGGCGACCGGCGAGGTCAGCGGGCTCTCAATCGCAGCCAGCGGTTACAAGACGTTGAACGGCTGATCTGTCATGGCCGAGTTCACACGAGATCCCGACGGCTCGCGCACGCGCCAGCTGATCAAGCCGATCGCCGGCCATGGCGAGGCGGTCATCAAGGCCATTCGGCTGCGGCCGCCGCGCTATCGCGACATCATGGCCCACGGCGATCCCACGCAGCTGATCGTGATGGAAGGCGCTGCGCTGCCTAATACCGACATGGGCACGATCGGAAAGTACATCGCGGCGCTCTCGCTCGATGCTGCGACCGGCGACAAGATCGACCCCGGCCTGCTCGAGCAGGTCGATTACCGAGACGCTTTGGCGCTTACGGAGGCGGTCGAGGATTTTTTCAAGGCGGCGTCGCGGGCTGCCACGCCGCCGCTGACGAACTGATCTTCGGTCTCGGGTTTGGCGTCGAAACCGTAGGCGCCATGGAACCTCACGAGATGTTCGATTGGCTCGACCGGTGGGTCGAGTGGGAGAGGCGACGCCGCGCGCGCCAGAAGCGAAAGCGAAAGAGCTGATGAAGTCGATCGAGGCCCGCGCAGTTATCAGTGCCGCCGACCGCACCGGAGGTGTGTTCGAGGGCATCGCGCGACGCCTGCGAAACCTCGTCGGTGTTGCCGATAACGCCAGTCGCCGCGTCGCGGCGGCAGGCAGTGTGGCAGCGGCGGCCGAGCGTGCCGGCTATGCGGGGGGGCGTCTTGGCGGAGCGGCCGGGCTTGCGGCAGGTCGCCTCGCTGTCGGCGCGGCTGCGCGTGTGCTGGCGCCGGCGGCGGCTGTCTATGGGGGTGTCCAATCGGTCAAGCGCTTCGCCGATACCGATATGGCACTCACCCGCATCGGCATCACAGCCGATGCGACGGACGAGCAGATCACCAAGCTCAACAAGTCGGTGCGTGATCTCGCCTTTGAGTCGGGCAAGTCGTTCGACGAAGTTACCAAGGGCCTGGACAGCCTGGTTGCCGGCGGCATGGACCTGCCGCAGGCGATGCCAGCCTTGCCGGCGATCGTTAAGACGGCGCAGGCTGCCGGTGCTGAAGTCAGCGACATGGCCAACACGACGTTGGCGTTGAACCAGGCCCTCGGCATCGCCACGGACAAGATGCAGTCGTCGTTCGACGTTCTGGTCACCGGCGGTAAGGCGGGCAAGTTCGAGCTGAAGGACATGGCCCGCTACATGGCCTCGATCGCGCCGGCTGCGGCTGCGATTGGCCTGAAGGGCGAGGCCGGGCTCAAGACCATCGTCGCGATGATGCAGACGATCCGCGCAGGCACTGGCACATCGGAAGAGGCTGCGGCTTCGCTGCAGAACATCTTCGCGAAAATGGAGAGCGAGACCACCACGGGCAAGTTCGAGAAATTCGGTATCGACCTGCGCAAGGAAATGGACAAGGCGCGGAAGTCGGGGCGCGACCTGTTGACGGTGTTCCTCGAGCTCACCGAAAAGGCGACCAAGGGCGATCTATCGAAGATCCCGCAACTGTTCACCGATATGGAGTTCGCTCGCGGCATGCGGGCGCTGATGCAGTATCGGGACCTGATGAAGGAGGTCACCGAGAAGCTCGGCAAGTCGTCCGGCTCGGCGATGAAGGATTTCGAGCGTGTGCTGGATCGGCCCAAGGTTGCGGTCGATCGCCTCTCGGAGAGTTTCGACCGGCTGAAGGAAGCCGCCGGCGCCGCGCTCGATGCGCTGGGCGTCTCGAAGGGCATGGATTGGGTCGCTCGCAAGACCGAGGAGGCGATCGAGTATCGCAACAAGCCGGAGGTCGAGCGCGCCCGCGTCCGTGCGGAAACAGACCGTAAGGCCGGGCTCGAAAAAGAGAAGGCCGCGGTCCAGGAGAAGATCCGGCTCTACGAGTCGTTCGGTAACAACACCGATCCGTCGGTGATGGACCGGATCAAGGGGCACCCCGGCGCCAACATCGGGAAGCTGTTGGCGGATCTGCGGCTGAAGCTCTTGGCGATCGAGGGCGCCATGTCGGCGGCGTCGCCGGAAGATTTGCCGCCGATCATGTCGGAGAAGGAAATCGAGGCTGTCAGGGCCGCGCAGGAAGAGCTTCGCAAAAAGAGCGAAGCCGAGGCGGCGAGGCAGCAGCAGAAGAACGCCCGCCCGGGCACGCCGCTGCCGCAGTCGGATCCGCGCAAGGCGCGACCGTGGGAGGGCAACATTCTCGATCTGCCGCCGGTGAAGGCGGAGCTGACTGGTAGCGCCGAGGTCAAGGGCGAGACGACGGTGAAGGTCGAGGTTGAGGTGAAGCCGACCCCCGAACTGATCCAGGCTGTGGCGTCGGCCAAGGCGAACGCCGCAAAGCTCAGCGGCATGATCAGCGCAAACGGTGCCGGATCGACCGGACGTTCTTCGCCCGATGCTGCGCCTGGCGGCAAGGGCGTATCTGGTGGGCGGTGATCGATGACTGTCGCGCGCGATTGGACGAAGACCCTCTGGCCGGCGTCCTACAAGGGCGTTCCGTTCTGGGTCGAGAACGACGCCGAAGAAGGCGGCCGTCGGATCGTCGTGCATCAATTCCCGATGCGCGACGACCCGTTCCTCGAGGATCTCGGCGAAGATAAACGGACGTTCGAGGTGGTGGCTTACGTCGCCTCCGACAGCGCCGACGTCGACGCCACGACGGTCGTCGCCATTTGCCTGACCCGTGGCCCCGGCATCCTGGTGCTGCCGGCGCACGGTCCGATCCGTGTTCGTGGTAATGGCGCCCGCCGCTACCGCGAGCGGGATATGGCTGGCTATATCGCGCTGCGCCTCAACTTCATCCGAGAGGGTGCGGCGGGCGCGCTGGTCTCGGTGGCGATGTTGGCCAATCGGGTGTTCTTGGCAGCCGACGCCATCGCCGGCGCGATCTCGGCGGCCTTCGTGGCCAACGTGACGCCGGCAAACCCCGACTTCGTCTTCGACGAGGCGGTGGCGGCGACGCAGGACTCACTTGCGGTGCTGGAAACGGTGCGCAGCACCGAGCCGGTCGAGGTAGTAGCCAGCGGCGTGCAGCGCAACGCGATCCAGGCGCTGTTCGATGGTGTGGCAGGCCTGATTGCCGATCCGCAGACCATCGCCAGCGTACCGGCCGGCATTGTCGCGATTGCGCGCGCATTGGGCGATGCGCTCCCGGCCGATCGGGCGATCGCAGCATTCCGATCGGTCGCGGTCGAACCGTCACTGCAGGCTTATCCGGTCAGCGCGCGCTACGCCACGCCCGCGGCGGCCGCCGCGGCGGCAAACCGGGATGCGGCCTATCGCGCCCTGCGGCTGGCGGCCCTGACCGCTTTCGCGGAAGCGGTTGCCCGCGCCGAATTGAGGGATCGGCCGAGCGGCATTCGGCTGCGAGCCGAGGCTGCCGAGTTGTTCGAAAGTGAGCTGCTCGATCTCTCTGCAACTGAGATCGATCTGGCTAGAGCCATCGGGGCGATCCGCGACGCGGTTATCGAGTATCTGTCGCGGATGGTGCTCGATCTCGCGCCGGTGC
>NZ_QTKI01000317.1:0-5809 GCF_010820945.1 Rhodopseudomonas sp. BR0C11 | reverse complement strand
TATCAGCGTCGCGAGCGCGCGCTCGCCGGCTACTATCCGGTGTCGCTGTCGTGCCGCACCGTGATCTACAAGGGCATGTTCCTGGCCGACCAGCTCGGCAAGTACTATCCGGATCTGCACGAAGACGATTTCGCCAGCGCGCTGGCGCTGGTGCATCAGCGGTTCTCGACCAACACCTTCCCGACCTGGTCGCTGGCGCATCCGTACCGCATGGTCGCGCATAACGGCGAGATCAACACCCTGCGCGGCAACGTCAACTGGATGGCGGCGCGTCAGGCGTCGGTGCATTCGGAGCTGTACGGCGAAGACATCCGCCGGCTGTGGCCGATCTCTTACGAAGGCCAGAGCGACACCGCCTGCTTCGACAACGCGCTCGAGTTTCTGGTGCGCGGCGGCTACTCGCTGACGCATGCCGTGATGATGATGATTCCGGAAGCGTGGGCCGGCAACCCGCTGATGGACGAGAAGCGCCGCGCTTTCTACGAGTACCACGCCGCTCTGATGGAGCCGTGGGACGGTCCGGCCGCGCTCGCCTTCACCGACGGCCGCCAGATCGGCGCGACGCTCGACCGTAACGGTCTGCGCCCGGCGCGCTATCTCGTCACCAAGGACGACCGCATCGTGATGGCGTCCGAAATGGGCGTGCTGAAGATTCCGGAGGACCAGATCGTCACCAAGTGGCGGCTGCAGCCCGGCAAGATGCTGCTGGTCGACCTCGAGCAGGGCCGCCTGATCCCGGACGAAGAGATCAAGGCGCAGCTCGCAGCCAGTCAGCCCTATGCCGACTGGCTGCATCGCACCCAGATCGTGCTGGAAGAGCTGAAGGACGCGCCGGTCAAGGGTCAGCGCTCCAACCTGCCGCTGCTCGATCGGCAACAGGCGTTCGGCTACACCCAGGAAGATATCTCGATCCTGCTGACGCCGATGGCGTCGACCGGCGAGGAAGCCAACGGCTCGATGGGCAACGACACTCCGCTGTCGGCGCTCTCGGACAAGCCGAAGCTGCTCTACACCTACTTCAAGCAGAACTTCGCCCAGGTCACCAACCCGCCGATCGATCCGATCCGCGAGGAGCTGGTGATGAGCCTGGTGTCGATCATCGGCCCGCGGCCGAACCTGTTCGACACCGAAGGTCTCGCCGGCACCAAGCGTCTGGAAGTGCGTCAGCCGATCCTGACCGACGGCGACCTCGAGAAGATCCGTTCGATCTCCGAGATCGGCGATCCGCACTTCAAGTCGCGCACCCTCGACACCACCTTCCACTCCGCGCTCGGCGCTGCCGGCATGGAGCAGGTGCTCGACGACCTCAACGGCCGCGCCGAATCTGCGGTGCGTGACGGCGTCAACATCATCATCCTCAGCGACCGCGCCGCCGGTGCCGATCGGATTCCGATCCCTGCGCTGCTGGCCTGCGCCTCGGTGCATCATCACCTGATCCGCGTCGGTCTGCGCACCTCGGTGGGCTTGGTGATCGAGTCGGGCGAGCCGCGCGAAGTGCATCACTTCGCCTGCCTGGCCGGTTTCGGCGCCGAAGCCATCAACCCGTATCTGGCGTTCGAGACCATCATCGCGCTGAAGGACCGGCTGCCGGCCAAGCTCGAAGACAAGGAAATCGTCAAGCGCTACATCAAGTCGATCGGCAAGGGCCTGCTCAAGGTCATGTCGAAGATGGGCATCTCGACCTATCAGTCGTATTGCGGCGCCCAGATCTTCGACGCCGTCGGCCTGCGTCACGACTTCATCGCCAAGTACTTCGCCGGCACTCACTCGCAGATCGAAGGCGTCGGCCTGGCCGAAATCGCCGAAGAAACCGTGCGCCGGCATCGCGACGCGTTCGGCGACGCGCTTGTGTACAAGACCGCGCTCGACGTCGGCGGCGAGTACGCCTACCGCACCCGTGGCGAGGATCATGCCTGGACCGCGGATTCGGTCGCGACGCTGCAGCATGCGGTGCGCGGCAATTCGCAGGAGCGCTACCGCGCGTTCGCCAAGCTGCTCAACGAGCAGCAGGAGCGGCTGCTGACGCTGCGCGGCCTGTTCAAGATCAAGGGCGCCGAGGCCGAAGGCCGTAAGCCGGTGCCGCTGGCCGAAGTCGAATCGGCCGCCGAGATCGTCAAGCGGTTCTCGACCGGCGCGATGAGCTTCGGCTCGATCTCGCGCGAGGCGCATACCACGCTGGCGATCGCCATGAACCGGATCGGCGGCAAGTCGAACACCGGTGAGGGCGGCGAGGAGCCGGATCGCTTCAAGCCGATGGCGAACGGCGACTCGATGCGTTCGGCGATCAAGCAGGTCGCGTCAGGCCGGTTCGGTGTCACGACCGAATACCTCGCCAATTCGGACATGATCCAGATTAAGATGGCGCAGGGTGCCAAGCCCGGCGAAGGCGGTCAGCTGCCCGGCCACAAGGTCGACGCCACCATCGCGGCGGTGCGCCACTCGACCCCCGGCGTCGGCCTGATCTCGCCGCCGCCGCACCACGACATCTACTCGATCGAAGATCTGGCGCAGCTGATCTACGATCTGAAGAACGTCAATCCGTCGAGCGCGATCTCGGTGAAGCTGGTGTCGGAAATCGGCGTCGGCACCGTCGCGGCGGGCGTCGCCAAGGCGCGCGCCGACCACGTCACCATCTCGGGCTTCGAAGGCGGCACCGGCGCCTCGCCGCTGACCTCGATCAAGCATGCTGGTTCGCCGTGGGAAATCGGCCTCGCCGAAACCCACCAGACCCTGGTGCGCGAGCGGCTGCGGTCGCGGATCGCCGTCCAGGTCGACGGCGGCTTCCGCACCGGCCGTGACGTCGTGATCGGGGCGCTGCTCGGCGCCGACGAGTTCGGCTTCGCCACCGCGCCGCTGATCGCGGCCGGCTGCATCATGATGCGCAAGTGCCACCTCAACACCTGCCCGGTCGGCGTCGCCACCCAGGACCCGGTGCTGCGCAAGCGCTTCACCGGCCAGCCCGAGCACGTCATCAACTACTTCTTCTTCGTCGCCGAGGAAGTCCGCGAACTGATGGCGAGCCTCGGCTACCGCACCTTCAATGAAATGGTCGGCCAGTCGCAGATGCTCGACCAGGCCGCTCTGGTGGCGCACTGGAAGGCCAAGGGCCTCGACTTCTCCAAGCTGTTCTTCAAGCAGAAGGCGGACAAGGGCCAGACGATCTTCCATTCGGAAGGCCAGGATCATCATCTCGACAGCGTGCTCGACCGCAAGCTGATCGCCAAGTCGCAGCCGGCGATCGACCGCGGCGCACCGGTGAAGTTCGAGATCGAGATCAACAACACCGACCGCTCGGCCGGCGCGATGCTGTCCGGCACCGTCGCCAAGCATTACGGCCACGCCGGCCTGCCGGCCGACCCCATCCAGGTGCCTCTCAAGGGCACCGCGGGTCAGGCGTTCGGCGCCTGGCTGGCGCGCGGCATCACCTTCGATCTCGAAGGCGAAGGCAACGACTACGTCGGCAAGGGCCTGTCGGGCGGCAAGATCATCGTCCGGCCGCCGGCGATCTCCGGCATCGTGCCGGAAGAGTCGATCATCGTCGGCAACACCGTGATGTACGGCGCGATCGAGGGCGAGTGCTACTTCCATGGCATCGCCGGCGAACGCTTCGCGGTTCGTAACTCGGGCGCGGTCGCGGTGGTCGAAGGCGCCGGCGATCATTGCTGCGAATACATGACCGGCGGCATCGTGGTGGTGCTCGGCAAGACCGGCCGTAACTTCGCGGCCGGCATGTCGGGCGGTGTCGCCTACGTGTTGGACGAGGACGGCAGCTTCGCCAAGACCTGCAACATGGCGATGGTCGAGCTCGAGCCGGTGCTGTCGGAAGAGATGATCAACGCCGGCGCGTTCCATCAGGCCGGCGATCTCGAAGCGCACGGCAAGGTCGACGTGTTTGCCGATCTGCTCGGCGCCGACGTCGAGCGGCTGCACGTGCTGATCTCGCGCCACGCCAAGTACACCGGCTCCAAGCGCGCCCAGGACATCCTGGCGAACTGGAAGAGCTACTTGCCGAAATTCCGCAAGGTGATGCCGGTCGAGTATCGCCGCGCGCTGCGCGAGATGAAAGCTCGCGCCGCCGAGGAGCCGAAGATCGCGATCGGGGCGTAGTTAAACCAGCGCTTCCTCGTCATTGCGAGCGAAGCGAAGCAATCCAGAAGCTCCTTGCGTTGAGCTGGATTGCTTCGTCGCTTCGCTCCTCGCAATGACGGAGAGTGCGTGCCAAGACACAAAGTCGAAGACAAGAATTCGAGGCGTCAGAGTTCGATGGGCAAGGTCACGGGGTTTCTGGAAATCGAGCGGCACGATCGCGCTTATGCGCCGGTCGCCGAACGGGTGAAGAACTACAATGAGTTCGTGGTTCCGCTCAGCGAGAAAGACCTGCGCGACCAGGCCGCCCGCTGCATGAACTGCGGCATCCCGTATTGCCACGGCACCGGTTCGCCGCAGCCGGGCGCGACGGGTTGCCCGGTCAACAACCAGATCCCCGACTGGAACGACCTGGTTTACAACGGCTATTGGCAGGAAGCCGCGCGCACCCTGCACTCGACCAATAACTTCCCGGAATTCACCGGCCGGATCTGCCCGGCGCCGTGCGAAGCGTCGTGCACGCTGAACATCGACGACAACCCGGTCACCATCAAGACGATCGAATGCGCGATCGTCGACACCGCGTTCGACAACGGCTGGGTCAAGCCGGAGATCGCCGCGGTCAAGACCGGCCAGAGCGTCGCGATCGTCGGCGCCGGCCCCGCGGGCCTTGCCTGCGCCCAGCAGCTGGCGCGCGCCGGTCACGACGTCCACGTCTATGAGAAGTTCGCCAAGGCCGGCGGCCTGCTGCGCTACGGCATCCCGGACTTCAAGATGGAGAAGACTCTGATCGACCGCCGCGTCGCTCAGATGGAAGCCGAAGGCGTCACCTTCCACTACGGCGCGCCGGTCGGCGGCAGCGCTCCGGGCGCAGTCGATCCGGCCGAGCTGCTCAAGCAGTACGACGCCGTCGCGCTGACCGGCGGTGCCGAAGCGCCGCGCGATCTGCCGATCCCGGGCCGTGAGCTCGGCGGCATCCATTTCGCGATGGACTTCCTCACCCAGCAGAACCGCCGGGTCTCCGGCGAAGCCGTGAACGGCACCGACATTCTCGCCGCCGGCAAGAACGTGGTGGTGATCGGTGGCGGCGACACCGGTTCGGACTGCATCGGCACCTCGATCCGTCAGGGCGCCAAGTCGGTGACCCAGATCGAAATCATGCCGGCGCCGCCGGAGCGTGAGAACAAGGCGCTGACTTGGCCGAACTGGCCGATGAAGATGCGCACCTCCTCGAGCCAGGCCGAAGGCGCGGCGCGCGAATTCGCCGTGATGACCCAGTCGTTCGAAGGTGAGGGCGGCGTCGTCAAGAAGCTGAACTGCGTCCGCGTCGACGCCAAGTTCCAGCCGATCCCCGGCACCGAATTCGTGCTCGAAGCCGACCTCGTGCTGCTGGCGATGGGCTTCGTCTCGCCGGTCAAGGAAGGCCTGTTGACCCAGCTCGGCGTCGCGCTCGACCCGCGCGGCAACGTCGCCGCCGACCTGTCGCACTTCACCACTTCGGTCGACAAGGTGTTCGCCGCCGGCGACATGCGCCGCGGCCAGTCGCTGGTGGTCTGGGCGATCCGCGAAGGCCGCCTCTGCGCCCAGGCGATCGACCGGTTTTTGATGGGCGCGACGACGCTGCCGCGGTAAGCGGCGCAAGGCGACAGCTACACGCCCAGCGTCATGCGCGGGCTCGACCCGCGCATCCATCGCGCGCATTAGCGCGCGATCAACATTACGT
>NZ_QTKI01000316.1:0-5864 GCF_010820945.1 Rhodopseudomonas sp. BR0C11 | reverse complement strand
TAATTCGTCGGGGCGTCAGATGTGTATAAGGGACAGATCCTGAGGAGCCCGGCGAGGCCGGGCGTCTCGAAGGATGAGGAGCCGCGTCGCCTGCGGCCCATGGTTCGAGACGGCGCTTCGCGCCTCCTCACCATAAGGTGGTAGTTGTTGTGAGAGCCCTCGAGGACGCTAGCCTCTGAGCTAGGATCGAGTGAGTAACGGCTGTTACTTCACCAGCCGCACGCCCTTGGTGGTGAAGCGCTGTGGCTTCGGTCCATCGCCGCGCACCGGGCGGCGGGTGCCGGCGGCCTTGCCGGTGCCGGGCGGCTGCTGCGCCGGCACCAGCTGATCCGGCCGTGAGCCGATCAGGTCGGCGCGGCCCATCGCTTTCAGCGCCTCGCGCAGCACCGGCCAATTGTCCGGATCGTGATAGCGCAGGAACGCCTTGTGCAGCCTCCGTTGCCTCAGTCCCTTGATCGCCTCGACCGGCTCGCTGGCGCCGTGGCGGACGCCGCGCAGCGGGTTGACGCCGCTGTGATACATCGCGGTCGCAGTCGCCATCGGTGACGGCAGGAAGGTCTGCACCTGGTCGGCGCGGTAGCGATTGCGCTTCAGCCACAGCGCGAGGTTCATCATGTCCTCGTCGGTCGTGCCGGGATGCGCCGCGATAAAATACGGAATCAGATAGTACTGCTTGCCGGCCTGCTTGGCGGCGGCCTCGAACATCTGCTTGAAGCGGTGATAGGCGCCAATGCCCGGCTTCATCATTTTGTCGAGCGGCCCGCGCTCGGTGTGCTCCGGTGCGATCTTCAAGTAACCGCCGACGTGATGGCTCACCAGCTCCTTGATGTAGGCCGGGCTCTTCACCGCCAGATCGTAGCGTACGCCCGACGCCACCATCACCTTCTTGATGCCCTTCACCTCGCGCACCTTGCGGTACAGCCGGATCAGGTCGTCGTGCGAGGTGTTGAGGTTCGGGCAGATATCCGGGAACACGCAGGATGGCTTACGGCACGAGGACTCGATCGTCGGGTCCTTGCACGCCATCCGGTACATGTTGGCGGTAGGGCCGCCGATGTCGGAGATCACGCCGGTGAAGCCGGGTGTCTTGTCGCGGATCTTCTCGATCTCCTGCAGGATCGAGGCTTCCGACCGGCTCTGAATGATGCGGCCTTCGTGCTCGGTGATCGAACAGAAGGTGCAGCCGCCGAAGCAGCCGCGCATGATCGTCACCGAATTCTTGATCATGTCCCACGCCGGAATCTTGGCATTGCCGTAGGACGGATGCGGCGCGCGGGCGTAGGGGAGGTCGTAGACCGAGTCCATCTCTTCGGTGGTCAGAGGGATCGGGGGCGGATTGAGCCACAGGTCGCGATCGCCATGGCGCTGGACCAGCGGTCGCGCATTGCCGGGATTGCTTTCCCGATGCAGCACGCGCGAGGCGCGGGCATAGGCTTCCTTGTCCTGCCCGACCTGCTCACAGCTCGGCAGCCGGATCACCACGTCGCCGCGCACCTGCCGCGCGCCTTCGTCGGCGGCATCGAGGTCGTCGGCGTGCAGTTCCGTGTAGTTGTCCGGCACGCGACGGAACAGCGCGACGCCCCGGATGTCGTCTAGCTCGCGCGGTGCTTCGCCGGCAGCTAATCGATGCGCGACTTCGACCACCGCGCGCTCGGCATTGCCGTAGAGCAGCAGATCGGCCTTGGCGTCCGCCAGCACCGAGCGCCGAACCTTGTCGGACCAGTAATCGTAATGCGCGATCCGGCGCAGCGAGGCCTCGATGCCGCCAAGAATGACCGGCACGTCTTTGAACGCTTCGCGGCAGCGTTGCGCATAGACCAGCGTGCAGCGGTCCGGCCGTTTGCCGCCTTCGCCGTTCGGCGTGTATGCATCGTCGTGGCGCAGCCTTCGGTCGGCCGTGTAGCGGTTGACCATCGAGTCCATGTTGCCGCCGGTGACGCCGAAGAACACGCGCGGCTTGCCAAGCGCTTTGAACGGCTCGGCGGATTGCCAATCCGGCTGTGAGATAATGCCGACGCGGAAGCCCTGGGATTCGAGGAGGCGGCCGATGATCGCCATGCCGAAGCTCGGATGGTCGACATAGGCATCACCAGTCACCAGCACGACGTCGCAGGCATCCCAGCCGAGCTTATTCATCTCGGCCCGGCTCATCGGCAGGAAAGGCGCGGGCTTGTGCGGTGCCGCGCTGGAGCGGAACCGGGTCATCAGCGGCGGGGCCGTATCAATGGATGTCTGCATCGCCCAGGCATAAGACCGGTGGGCGGTAAGTTCAACGGCAAGGGCCGTGCCGTCTCGCCGCTGTGATCACTCCGGCAGTGGCGGAAGATCGCCGACGGCCAGGTTCCGGGCTTCTTCGCGCGAAACGCCAAGTCCCACCAGCACCCATTCCACGGTCTCGGCAGCCGCGTCGACCCACGTGCGGTGGCCGTCGAGACTTGTAAAAATGGCGCCCAGGATCGCGCCTGAGATGAAATTAGCAGCCGAGGCGATCTGCGCGGGACCGAGGCTGTGGCCGCGTTGGGACAGTCCGGTGGCAAGGTCGTCGAGCGGACGTCCGTCCCAGACCACCCGCAGAGTCGTCGAACTCATGCCGAACCGGCAGACGAACCGGCCGAGCCGTGGCTCTTCGTGCGCCTGACGGATCAACAGTCGCATCCAGGTCGCGAGCCGCCGCACCGGCTCATGACACTCCGCCAGCGCCACGGTCAGCCGGGGATTCAATTCGGTGGCCAGATTGGTAACCACCAGGTCGAACAGGCCGGTGAGGTCGCCAAGGTTATTGTAAACTGTGCCCCGCGCGACACCGGCCGCCTGGGCTAAATCGGTTACGCTGATCTGCGTCAGGCCGCGCTCGGCGAATAATTGCATCGCCGCCAGGTAGATCTGTCGCTGCGCCGGGCTGGACACGATCTTGGACACACTTGATCTGATTTGAACAATTGTGTTCAATACCGCGAACGAGCTTCGCGGGCAATCCGTTTCAAAGCGGAATTGGCCTTTAACAAGCGGAGGGATAGCTGAGGCGGGGGCGCTCACTGTTCAGTCCGTGATTCCGGAGCCGTATGATGACGATCTTCCACCCGACCCGCCGTGGTGTCCGGCTGTTCAGCGCCCTGTGTCTCGGAGCCGGCATTTTGGCCGGCCCGCTTCCCGCTCACGCCGACGATAAATTCGACAAGCTGATCCAGAAACTGATGCCGAAGCGGCTGCCCGCGGGCTTTGCCTCGGCCAACGGCCGGCTCGAATCCGAACAGGTCGAGATCGCCACCAAGCTGGCGGGCCGGATCGCCGAAGTTCTGGTGAAGGAGGGCGACGAGGTCGAGAAGGGCCAGCTTCTGGTGAAGATGGACGTCTCCGACATTCAGGCTCAGCTGCTTGCTGCCGAAGCGCAGGAGCGCCGCGCCGTGCAGAGCAAGGCGGTCGCTGAAGCGATGGTGCTGCAGCGGGAAAGCGAACAGAAGCTCGCCGCTCAGCAGCTCGGCCGCGCCGAAGCGCTGTTCGAAAAAGGCTTCTCCACCGCCGAAATCCGCGACCAGCGCCAGGCAGCGCAGAACGTCGCCGACGCGGCGCTGATCGCCGCGAAGGCGAGCCTCAGCGACGCCACGGCTGCAATCGATGCCGCCCGCGCCGAAGTGGCGCGGATCAAGACGGTGCTGGACGATATGCAGCTGAAGGCCCCGCGCCGCGGCCGCATTCAGTACAAGCTGGCGCAGGCCGGTGAAGTGCTCGGTGCCGGCTCCCGCGTGTTGACGCTGGTCGACCTCACCGACGTCTACATGACGGTGTTCGTGCCGGCGAGCGTCGCCGCCGCGTTGGCCTACGGCTCCGACGCCCGGCTGATCCTCGACGCGATCCCGCAATATGTGGTGCCGGCGAAGGTCACCTTCGTGGCCAGCGAAGCGCAGTTCACGCCGAAGGCGGTCGAAACCAAGGACGAGCGCGAAAAGCTGATGTTCCGCGTCAAGCTGACGCTGCCTCCGGACCTGCTGCGCAAATACGAGCGCGAGGTGAAGACCGGCGTGCGCGGGATGGCGTATTTGCGCACGGACAGCGACAAGCCATGGCCGGATAATCTGCAGGTCAAGCTGCCGCAATGACCGGCTTCGCCGCGCGTCTCACGCATGTCACTCACGCCTACGGCGCGATACATGCTCTGGACGACGTCACGCTGGAATTACCCGCCGGCAAGATGGTCGGCCTGATCGGGCCCGACGGCGTCGGCAAATCGACGATGCTGGCGCTGATCGCCGGCGTACGCCGGATCCAGAGCGGCGACGTGCTGGCGCTGGACGGCGACATGCGCGACGCGCGTCATCGCGCCGCCAGTGCGGCGCGGATCGCCTATATGCCGCAGGGCCTCGGCCGCAATCTGTATCCGACGCTGTCGGTGTTCGAGAACCTCGATTTCTTCGGCCGGCTGTTCGGCCAGGGTACGGCCGAACGCAAGGCGCGCATCGCCGAATTGCTGCGCGCGACCGGCCTGTCGCCGTTCGGCGATCGGCCTGCCGGCAAACTGTCCGGCGGCATGAAGCAGAAACTGTCGCTGTGCTGCGCGCTGATCCACGATCCCGATCTGCTGATCCTGGACGAGCCGACGACGGGCGTCGATCCGCTGTCGCGCCGGCAGTTCTGGGAACTGATTGATCGCATCCGCAAGCGGCGGCCGCAGATGAGCGTGCTGGTCGCCACCGCCTATATGGAGGAGGCCGAGCGGTTCGATTGGCTCGCGGCTCTCAACGACGGCAAGGTGATCGGTGCCGGTGCGCCGGCCGAACTGCGGGCGCAGACCAAGCAGCCCACACTGGATGCAGCCTTCATCGCGCTGCTGCCGGCCGAGATGCGCGCCAACTATTCGGATGTGGTGCTGCCGCCGTTGCCGAACAGCGGAGACGGCTACGCGATCGAAGCGGAGAACCTGACCTGCCGGTTCGGCGACTTCACCGCGGTCGACCACGTCAACTTCCAGATCAAGCGCGGCGAGATCTTCGGCTTCCTCGGCTCCAACGGCTGCGGCAAGTCGACCACGATGAAGATGCTGACCGGCCTGCTGACGCCGACCGAAGGCGAGGCGCGGCTGTTCGGTGAAGTGCTCGACGCCTCCGACATGGCGACCCGCAAGCGCGTCGGCTACATGTCGCAAAGCTTCTCGCTGTATTCCGAACTGACGGTGCGGCAGAACCTGCTGCTGCACGCGCAACTGTTCGAACTGCCGAGCGCGCAGATCCCCGATCGCGTCGCCGAGATGCTGGCGCGGTTCGATCTCGCCGATGTTGCCGACTCCCGGCCCGACAGCCTGCCGCTCGGTCTGCGCCAACGGTTGCAGCTTGCGGTCGCGGTGATCCATCGCCCCGAGGTGCTGATTCTCGACGAACCGACTTCCGGCGTTGATCCGGTGGCGCGGGATTCGTTCTGGCGGATGCTGATCGGGCTGTCGCGCCAGGACGGCGTCACCATCTTCATCTCGACCCACTTCATGAACGAGGCCGAGCGCTGCGATCGGATTTCGCTGATGCACGCCGGCAAGGTGCTGGCGGTCGGCGCGCCGCACGAACTGGTCGAGCGCCGCGGCGCGGCCGATCTGGAGCAGACCTTCATCGCCTATCTGGAAGAGGCGACTGGGGTTCAACATGACGGTGAAGAGGACAGCGTCGCCGCCCCGCGCGAGGCGACCACTAGGCAACGCTGGTTCAACCCGGCGCGGCTCTGGGCCTACGCCCGCCGCGAGACGATGGAGATTCTGCGCGACCGGCTGCGGCTCGCTTTTGCGATCCTCGGTCCCTTGGTGCTGATGCTGACCTTCGGGTTCGGTATCTCGTTCGACGTCGAGAACCTCACCTACGCGGTGTACGACCAGGACAATACGC
>NZ_QTKI01000315.1:0-5869 GCF_010820945.1 Rhodopseudomonas sp. BR0C11 | reverse complement strand
ACCCCGGCCCTCTCCCGCGAGCGGGAGAGGGAGCTCTCAGTGCTGGGGGAGAGAGTGACGATCTGTCTCGAAAGCCGGGCGCTAAATCCGATGCGACTCCCCCGACGCACCTCACCTGGCTGGCGCTCGAACCGATTACCGGCCGGACCCATCAGCTCCGGGTGCATTGCGCCGCGATGGGTTGGCCGATCTTCGGCGATAACATCTACGGCAACGGGCCGCGGTTCGGCGAACCGCGGCTGCATCTGCATGCCCGCGAGATCGTCATCCCGCTGTCGCGTAACAAACCGCCGGTGGTGGTCACCGCGCCGCCGCCGGCGCATATGCACCCGCGGCTCGCTGCCTGCGGCTGGACACCGAGCTGACGCGCGGCCTCAGGCCGCGGCCGCCGTCACCACCTGCGCCAGCAGCTTTTCGCGCTTAGCCTGGGAGCGGGTGCCCTTCAGGGTCGAAGCGAACCGTTCGAGAATGCCGTCCTCGAACGCGGTGACGATGGTGGCATGCACATAGCTTTTGCGGCAGATCGAGGGGGTGTTGGCGAGCTCGTCGGCCGCCATCCGCACCGCCTCCAACACCTGCTTGCGGCGGCCGCGGACGCTGGTCGCGGGCTCGATCCGCGCCAGCGATTCCAGCACCACCGCCGAGGCCATCAGGGTGCGAAAGTCCTTCAGCGAAATCCGGATGCCGGCGAGGTCGCGCAGGAAGACGTTGACCTGAGAGGTCGAGACCGGATGCACCGCGCCGTCGGCGCCGACATACTGGAACAGCCGTTTGCCCGGCAGCTTGCGCAAGATGGCGATGGCCCGCACCAGCCGGGCCGCGCCGCATTCCTTGCGCACCGCTTTACCGCCCTTGGCTTTGAACGACAGCGTCACGCAGTCGTCCTCGATCGCCACGTTGGACTTCAGCAGCGTCGCAGCGCCGCGGGTGCCGTTGAGCCGCGCATAGGACTCGCTGCCGGGACGGATCGCTGTGCGGGCGATCAGTTCGATGACCGCCGCAAGCGCGAACTCCCGGGTCGGCTCATCACCCGACAGGTGCTTGCCAACGGCGCGACGGATCTTCGGCAGCGCTCCGACAAGCTGCGCCAACCGATGCGCCTTGCGGGCTTCTCTGACCTTCTCCCAATCCGAGTGGTAACGGTATTGCAGACGACCGGCAGCGTCGCGGCCGACCGCCTGCAGATGCGAAGCCGGATCTGCGGCGTAGCGGACATCCTGGTAGGCCGGCGGCACCGCCAGCGCATTCAGCCGACGAATGGTGCTTTGCTGATTCACCTGCGAACCATCGGCGCGCAGATATTGCCAGCGCTTGCCGCGCTTGATGCGGCGGATCGTCAGATGATCGACTTCGCCAAGATGCAGACCGAGGTCTTCGGCAAGCTCGGCAACGCTCACCGGCTCGCCGGCCGAACCGACCGACGCGTCCGTCCCGGTTTCGGGAAGTTCGAAATTCTGCCGATCGATCATGCCGTTAACATTCCCGCGCCAGAGCCCCAGCTAATGCGCCAGCCCCATAGTCGTTCCGGCAGGCGCGCCGCCGCGGCGCACGCATCGCGATCACGGCCCTGCACATGCGCGCGATCAGCGCCGAAAGTCGGATGACTGCACCGCTTGTCGCGGCCCGGCGGGCCGACGCATAATTGTCTCAACAACAACAGCCGGAGGCTGAGACGATCGCACGTCTCTTCACCGGCGATGCTCCCCCGTAGCGTTTCCATGACTTCGCCCGGATCGCAGGATCAACGATCGGCGGAGCCAGACTCGTTGGCGGGTGAGTCGCCGGTTGCAGCGGGGTTGCGGTCGAGCACCGACGGCGGGTGCGGCATCGGCCGCGTTTTAGTGGAGGAACAAATGTCCGAGAAGATCTACGACGTGCCCGCAGAGTGGGCGAGCCGCGCCTTCGTCGACGACGCCAAATATCGCCAGATGTACGAGCGCTCGGTGACGGATCCGACCGGATTCTGGGCGGAGCACGCCAAGCGGGTCGACTGGATCAAGGCGCCGACCAAGATCGACAACTGGTCGTTCGCGCCCGGAAATGTTTCGATCAAGTGGTTTGAGGATGGCGTTCTCAACGCCGCCTACAACTGCATCGACCGCCACCTCGACAAGCGCGGCGACCAGGTCGCGATCATCTGGGAAGGCGACGATCCTTCGCAGTCGCGCAGCATCACCTATCGCGAGCTGCACGACGAAGTCTGCAAGTTCGCCAACATCCTGCGCAACCGCAATGTCGGCAAGGGCGACCGCGTCACCATCTATCTTCCGATGATCCCGGAAGCCGCGTTCGCGATGCTGGCCTGCGCCCGGATCGGCGCGATCCACTCGGTGGTGTTCGCCGGCTTCTCGCCCGACAGCCTCGCTGGCCGCATCAACGACTGCAAGTCGAAGATCGTGATCACCGCCGACGAAGGCCTGCGCGGCGGCCGCAAGGTGCCGCTGAAGGCCAATGTCGACGCGGCACTGAAGAAGTGCGACGGCGTCGATTGGGTGATGGTGGTCAAACGCACCGGCGCCGCGGTCGAAATGGATGACGTCCGCGACTTCTGGTACCACGAAGCGGCCGAGATGGTGACGACCGAGTGCCCGGTCGAGCACATGCACGCCGAAGACCCGCTGTTCATCCTCTACACCTCGGGCTCGACCGGCCAGCCGAAGGGCGTGCTGCACACCACCGGCGGCTATCTGGTGTTCGCGTCGATGACGCACCAGTACGTCTTCGACTACCACGACGGTGACATCTACTGGTGCACGGCCGACGTCGGCTGGGTCACCGGCCACAGCTACATTCTGTATGGGCCGCTCGCCAACGGCGCCACCACGCTGATGTTCGAAGGCGTGCCCAACTACCCGAGCAATTCGCGGTTCTGGGAAGTCATCGACAAGCACAAGGTCAACATCTTCTACACCGCGCCGACCGCGATCCGCGCGCTGATGCAGGCCGGCGACGAGCCGGTGAAGAAGACCTCGCGCAAGTCGCTCCGCCTGCTCGGCTCAGTCGGCGAGCCGATCAATCCGGAAGCCTGGGAGTGGTACCACCGCGTCGTCGGCGAGGACCGTTGCCCGATCGTCGACACCTGGTGGCAGACCGAGACCGGCGGCATCCTGATCACCCCTCTGCCCGGCGCCACCAAGCTGAAGCCCGGCTCGGCGACACGGCCGTTCTTCGGCGTGGTGCCCGAGATCCTGGATCCGGAGGGCAACGTGCTGGAAGGCGAATGCACCGGCAACCTCTGCCTCGCCCGTTCGTGGCCGGGCCAGATGCGCACCGTGTACGGCGACCATGCCCGGTTCGAGCAGACCTACTTCTCGGCCTATAAGGGCAAGTACTTCACCGGCGACGGCTGCCGGCGCGACGCCGACGGCTTCTACTGGATCACCGGCCGGGTCGACGACGTCATCAACGTCTCGGGCCACCGCATGGGCACCGCCGAGGTCGAATCCTCGCTGGTGGCGCACCCCAAGGTGTCGGAAGCGGCCGTGGTCGGCTATCCGCACGACATCAAGGGCCAGGGCATCTACGCCTACGTCACCCTGATGGCCGGCGAAGAGCCGACCGAGGAGCTGCGCAAGGAGCTGGTCGCCTGGGTCCGCAAGGACATCGGTCCGATTGCCTCGCCCGATCTGATCCAGTTCGCGCCCGGCCTGCCCAAGACCCGCTCCGGCAAGATCATGCGCCGTATCCTGCGCAAGATCGCCGAGGACGAGCCGTCCTCGCTCGGCGACACCTCGACGCTGGCCGATCCCGCGGTGGTCGACGATCTGGTCGAGCATCGCCAGAACAAGCACCACTAGGCCGGCTAACCGAGCCCAGCGACGCATCCATTCTCCAAAGGCCCCGCCTGTGATTCGCAGGCGGGGCCTTTCGCGTCTAGCGGGTACGCGCGCCGGGATCGCGTGGACGTTGATACACAGCGGCGGCGGGGTGGCTTTCGCCCCGGTCAAGCTGTGCTGATTCGATCACATCCGAGCGATGAACGCGGCCCCGCGGCCATTTTGCCGGCGGGTGTTGTTTGCCGGACATTTACTTTGTTCCCCGGATTTTTCTTCAATGGTACGCCTGCGTTCATTTCGGTCCTCCAGCACACACCTGTTGGTTAGTTCACGCTGCGACCATCGCGGGCGCTGAGGGGCGCCGGAGCGAAGCTGTCCGGCGCGAGGAAACTGGAGAGACTGAATGTCTTTTGGATTTCGTTCGGCGAAATTGGCCATGGCGGTCGCGGTCGTGGCGGGCGCCGGCGTGTTGACCGCGCCGCGGGCCGAGGCGCGGCCCGATCTGGTCGTCTTCCGCGGCGACTATTCGCCGGGAACGATCGTGGTCAGGACCGGCGAGCGGCGGCTGTACCTGGTGGTCGAGCCGGGCCACGCGGTGCGTTATCCGGTCGGCGTCGGCAAGGCCGGCAAGCAGTGGGCCGGCACCACCAAGATCGACGGCAAGTATCGCAATCCGGCCTGGGCTCCGCCGGCCGACGTCAAGCGCGATGTCCCGACCATCCCGGACGTGATCCCGGGCGGATCGCCCGCCAACCCGATGGGCGTCGCGGCGATGACGCTGGCGGGCGGCGAATACGCCATCCACGGCACCAACCGGCCGCAGTCGATCGGCGGTTTCGTGTCCTATGGCTGCATCCGGATGCTGAATGACGACATCACCGATCTGTACGAGCGCGTCCCGGTCGGCACTCAGGTGGTGGTGATGCGCTGAGCACAACAGCACGGGCAAAAGGAAAAGCCGCGGACGGGTCCGCGGCTTTTTTTGTTGTCGTGAGGTTCCGCGTCGGCTCAGCGCCGCGGTGCCACGCCCGGAGGCGGCGGCGGCAGCGAGGCCTGACCGCCATTGAGCAGCGGCGTGATGCGCCGGATCGTGACGCGGCGGTTCTGACGCTCCGGAGCCTGGGTCTGGATCTTCAGATACTGCTCGCCATAACCCTGCGAGGTCAGGTTCTCGGCCGGCACCCCGAACTGCTGAGTCAGCAGTGCGGCAGCCGCCTCGGCGCGACGATCTGACAGCGACAGATTGTCGGTGTCGTTGCCGACCGCATCGGTGTGGCCTTCGATCAGGAACACCTCCCGCGGGTTACGCTGGATCGCCCGGTTGAGACCGTCCGCAATCACCTGCAGCTTCGCAGCCTGATCCGGGGGGATGTCCCACGAGCCGGTGTCGAAGTTGATGGTGTTGAGGTCGATCGACGGCATCCGCTGCCGCACCGCCGGGCTATAGCGGATCTCGTCCATGGTGTAGCGACGCTCGATCCGTTCGACCGGGGGCGCTTCCAGGGTTTCGTAGATCAGCTCCGGCGATGCGTCCTCGTAGTCGACGATATAGCGGTCGCGCGGAATCCGGATCACCGGCGGCGGCAGGTCGACATAGAAGTTCGCCCGGTCGCGTGGACCGTAGCTGTTGTCGATGATGATGATCTCGCGGCCGTCGCGGTCGCGGCGAATACGCCGCAGCAGCTGACCGTCGCGCCCGGTGACGTTGATGATCTCGCTGCCATCGGGCCGGATCACGATGGTGCGGCGTTCGTCGCCGCGATCGTCGACCCGGATGTCGCGCGCACCATAGCGGAAGCGATCCACCTCATTGTGGCGGATGAACTCCTGACCGCTCGGATCGCGCACGATGATGCGACCCGGCTCGGTGATCACGATCCGTCCGTTCTCGTTGACTTCGCGGCGCTGGCTACGGAAGTCGGAGAGGTTGCGCGGCCCAGGCGCCTGCGCGCCGGGAGCGATGGGAGTCAGCGCCTGCGGCGGCGGTGGCGCGGCAGGGATCGGCGCTGTCACGGCCGGCGGCGGAGGTGGCGGCGGCACGACAGCGGGACCGGCGTCATTCGGCACCGGCGGCTGACCGGGCTGCGGCTGGG
>NZ_QTKI01000314.1:0-5888 GCF_010820945.1 Rhodopseudomonas sp. BR0C11 | reverse complement strand
CTGACGTTCATGAACGCGGGGGCGGGCCTTACCGGAGCGATCGGTCTCGCGACCAGCAGCACCACCCTCACGTTCGCACAGTCGACCAACTCGACCCTCGACCAGATGATCACAGGGGCGGGCTCCGTCGCAAAGACGGGCTCTGGCGTGCTGACGCTCACCGGCATTAACACCTATGGGGGCGGCACCACCATCTCGGATGGAACGCTGCAGATCGGCAACGGTGGTAGCACGGGATCGATTACCGGCGATGTCATCAACAACGCCTCGCTGGCGGTCAATCGCTCAGGTACGTACATCTTCGGCGGCGCCATCTCCGGCACGGGAGGAGTGAGTAAAGCCGGCGGCGGAACCATGATCCTGACCGGCACCAACAGCTATACCGGCGGCACCACCATCTCGGCCGGGACGCTGCAGATCGGTAATGGTGGCAACAAAGGATCGATCACCGGCGATGTCATCAATAACGGCTCGCTGTGGTTCAACCGTTCTGATCCCTACACGTTCGGTGGCGCTATCTCTGGTGCAGGAGTCGTACGTAAGTTGGGTAGCGGCGTAACGACCCTGACTGGCGCCAACACTTATACCGGTGACACCACTATTTCGTCCGGTGTGCTGCAGATCGGCGATGGCGGCACGAAAGGATCGATCAATGGCAAGGTCAACAACAGCGGCGAGCTGAGGTTCAATCGCTCAGATACCTACACGTTCGGGGGCGTTATCTCGGGTGGGGGAGCTGTGAACCAGCTTGGTACAGGGACAACGGTTCTCACGGGCAACAGCGCCTACACGGGCGGCACAACCATTTCGAATGGCACGCTGCAGATCGGCAACGGCGGCACCACCGGCAGTATCGCCTACAACGTCAATAACAACGGAACTTTGGCGTTCAATCGCTCCAATGCTCTCACCTTCTCCGGTTTGATCTCGGGCACCGGCTCGGTCGCTCAACTGGGATCCGGCAACCTGTCAATGTCGGGAGCGAACACCTACACTGGTGGAACGACGATCAGCCGCGGCACTGTCACGGTCGGCAACAACAGCGCCTTGGGCACTGGCGATGTGAAAATGATGCAGGGCGCGACGTTCGCCTTCGGCATCGGCGATTACACCCTCGCCAACAATTTCGTCATCAGTGGCACTTCTATTTTCAACATCCGGACTGGCACCACCCAGACCATTACGGGCGCTGTCTCCGACGGGGACACCGCTGGGATCATCCAAAAGAATGGCGACGGCAAGCTGATCTTGAGCGGTCCCACGTCCTATTCAGGAGGCACTATCATCAATGCCGGCACACTGCAGCTGGCGAACAGCAACATGCTGTCGGCGACCACCGCGGCGACGGTCGCCTCAGGCACCACTCTCGATCTCGGCGGCTTCGATCAGACCATTGGTTCGTTGGCGGGAGCTGGATCGGTCGCGCTCGGTGCGGCGCTGCTCACGACGGGGGCGGACAATAGCTCGACGAATTTTTCCGGAGCGATGTCGGGGACTGGTGGCCTGACCAAGCAGGGGACAGGAAATCTCGTTCTCTCCGGCGCGAATAATTACACCGGGCCGACGACGATCAATGCCGGCACATTGTCGGTGAACGGGTCGATTGCTTCGGCGGTGACGGCGTCGAGCGGCGGCCGGCTCGGCGGCTCCGGCAACGTCGGTTCGACCACGATTGCATCCGGCGGGACGCTGGCACCCGGCAATTCGATCGGAACCCTCACGGTCAATGGCGATCTGACCTTTGCGGCTGGCTCGAGCTATGCGGTCGAGGTGTCGCCGACGGCCTCGGATCGCACCAACGTCACGGGCCGCGCGACACTCGCCGGCACCGTGCAGGCGAGCTACGCGAGCGGGAGCTACATTTCCAAGCGCTACACCATCGTCAATGCGGGTGGCGGTGTTGCCGGCACATTCGATGCGCTCGTCGACACCAATCTGCCTGCCAACTTCAGATCGGCGCTGGCCTACGATGCCAACAATGCCTACCTCAATCTGACGTTGGCGTTCATTCCTCCCGCCGCGCCGGACTACGGCAATGGGTTGAGCCGCAATCAACAGCAGGTCGCCGGTGCGCTGGTCAATTCGTTCAACGTCGCCGGCGGGATTCCGACGACGCTGGGTACTTTGAAGCCGGCCGGATTGAGCCAGGCTTCCGGCGAGGCTGGGGCCGCGCTGCAGCAGTCGTTGTTCGGCTCGGCCGATCTGTTCATGCGCAGCGTATTCAGCAACGCGCTCGACCCGACGGACGGCACCGCTGGGCGGGAGTGCGCGGCGCCTCGATCCCAAGCCGGACCGCGCGACGCGTGCGCGGCGCTGCCACCTGCCGGCGTCTTGGCGCCGATTTGGAGCGCCTGGGGCGCGGGCTACGGCGGCACGTTGCGCGTCGGCGGCGATGCGTTCACCGGCTCGCACGACACCACCAGCAGGGTCGCCGGTGCGGCCGCCGGCGCAAGCTATCAGGTGTCGCCGCAGGCCCGTGTCGGTTTCGCGCTGGGCGGCTCCGGTTCGAGCTTCAGCCTCGCCCAAGGCCTCGGCTCCGGCAGCTCCGATAATTTCAACGCTGCGCTCTACGGTCGCTATCAGATCGGCCCGTCATATCTGGCTGCGGCGCTCGGCTATGTGTGGCAGGACGCCACTGTCGATCGGACAGTGACCGTTGCCGGCGGGGAGGCGCTGCGCGCCCGGATGCATCCGCAGGCTCTGACGGCGCGGGTCGAGGGCGGTCAGCGCCTCCAGGTCAGCGGCATCGGCGTCACGCCATATGCGGCGCTGCAGACCACCACAATGTTCCTGCCGACCTTTGGCGAGACCGGAACGAGTGTATTCGCGCTCGACTACGCCGGGCGCCAGTCGACGGTGACGCGCAGCGAACTCGGTGCCCGTTTCGACGACGAGGTCTTCATCGATGGGCGGCCGCTGGCGTTGAGAGCGCGGGCCGCCTGGGCACACGGCTGGAACACGGATTGGCAGGCGGCCGCCACGTTGCGGCAAATTCCGGCCGCGCAGTTCAACGTGTACGGCGCTGCGCTACCCGGCGACTCCGTTCAGGTTTCGCTGGGAGCCAGTCTGGGACTCGGTCGTGGCTGGACCGTGTCGGCGGCATTTGACGGTGAGTTCTGGAAGAACGCCGACAGCTACGCCGGCCGCGCACTCGTCAGCTACCAGTGGTGACAGTTACGCAGAGAGCGGCTTGACCGACTGCGCGCGCGAAGTCTGATGTGCGACGTCCGCCTCATCAAGCCGTCGGACGAAATCCAACTACGGCTGCTCCGGCGCACCTTGTGGAGCGTCCGGAGCCTCGGCCTTACATGATCGCGGGCGACGTCAGTTCGCCCGCATCTCCTCGCGGATCATGTCGGCGGCCTTCTCGCCGATCATGATGGTGGGGGCGTTGGTGTTGCCGCCGATCAAAGTGGGCATCACCGAAGCATCGACGATACGCAAGCCACCGATGCCGTGCACTTTCAAACGTGGATCGACCACCGCCATCGGATCGCTGCCCATCTTGCAGGTGCCGACCGGGTGATACACGGTGTCGACGCGGGCGCGCAGAATGGCGCGGATATCGTCGTCGGTGCGGACGTTGGCGGTGAAGAGATCCTTCTGCTGCAGCGCGCGTAACGCCGGCGTCTCCATCAGCCGCTGCGTGGTCTTGTAGCCTGCCACCATGGTTTCGAGGTCCTCAGGATCGCCGAAGAAATTCGGATCGATCCGCGGCGGTGCTAAGGGATCGGCGCTGCTGAGCCCGACGCTGCCGAGGCTCTTCGGGCGCAGCAGGCAGAAATGGCAGGAGAAGCCCGTGCCCCAATGCCGCTTGCGGCCGTGATCGTCGACCATCGCCATGCCGAAGTGCAGCTGGATGTCCGGCACGTCGAGGTCGGGCCGGGTCTTCAGGAAGCCGCCGCATTCGGCGAAGTTGGTGGTCAGCGGCCCGCGTCCCTCGCGGCGATACTGACCGATCGTCGACAGCAGGCGCGCGATGCCGGTGAAGCTGGTGCCGGTGAAATACGGGCTGTCCGACTGATAGGCGAAGATGAAGTCCGGGTGATCCTGCAGGTTCTGGCCGACACCCGGCAGATGATGCACGACGTCGATACCATGGACCTTCAGCGCCGCGGCATCGCCGATGCCGGACAGCATCAGCAACTGCGGCGACTGAAACGCGCCTGAGGCGAGGATGACTTCGTGGCGCGCGCGGATCTCGTGGATCTGGTCGTTCTGCCGATAGGCGACGCCGACCGCGCGTCCGCCTTCGACCAGAATCCGGGTCGCCTGCGCCTCGGTCTCGACACGGAGATTGCGGCGCGTGCCGATATGCGGATGCACGTAGGCCCGTGCCGCGCTCCAGCGCTCGCCATTGTGCTGGGTGAGCTGATACAGGCCGAGGCCTTCCTGCTCCTCGCCGTTGAAATCGTCACGGATGCGGAACTGCGCCTCGCGCGCCGCCTGCAGGAAGATCTCGTGCGCCGGATTATCGGTGCGCAGCCGGTTGACGTGAAGCGGACCGCTCTGGCCGTGATAGGCGCCGTTGAAGTCGGAGTTGTTCTCCGAGCGTTTGAAGTAGGGCAGCACGTCGGCGTAGGACCAGCCGGCGTTGCCGAGTTCGGCCCAATGATCGTAGTCCCATTTATGGCCGCGGATGTAGACCATGGCGTTGATCGCCGACGAGCCGCCGAGGCCCTTGCCGCGTGGCTGATAGCCGATCCGGCCGTTGAGACCGGGCTGCGGCACGGTCTCGAAGTGCCAATTGTTCAGCTTGCTCGGCACCATCAGCGAAAGCGCATAGGGCGTCTTCACCACCCAATTGTCGGCCGTGCCTCCGGCTTCGAGCAGCGCCACCGACGTGTTGGCATCTTCCGACAGCCGTCCAGCGACGGCGCAGCCGCCAGAGCCGCCGCCGACCACGACGAAATCAACTGTTTCGCTCACGAGCGTTTCCCTCCGGGATATTGTTTTGTTGATTGCCGCCGGCATCTTCGGCCGTGTGGGTCGTCTCTTGTTACGACATCAGGCGTAGCACCTTCGACAGCCGCGCGATCTTGGCGCCGTAAGGCGGATACAGATCGGCGAAGCGGTTGTAGGGCGAGCGATAGAAGATCGGCTTCATCTTGGTGAAGGTGTTGAAGCCCCATTCGCCGTGATACGCGCCGGTGCCCGACGCGCCGACGCCGCCCATCGGCTGGTTGGCTTGGGCGAAATGCACCAGGCAGTCGTTGATGGTGACGCCGCCCGAGACGGTCCGCTCCAGCACCTGGTCGCGCGCGGCTTCATCAGTGCCGAACCAATACAGCGCCAGAGGCCGGTCGCGGCCGTTGATGAAATTGATCGGCTCGGTCGGCTCGCTGTAGCCGAGGATCGGCAGCAGCGGACCGAAAATCTCCTCCTGCATGATCTTCATCTCGGGCGTGGCACCGAGCACAAGGGTCGGCGGGAATTTGCGCTTACCGGCCCACGCCGCATCATCCGCGGACGCCGGCTGCAGCAGCCGTGCGCCGCGTGCGGCGGCATCGTCGACCAGGCTTTTCAGCCGCGCGTAGTGATGCTCGGCGATGATCGAGGTGTAGTCCGGATTGGCCGGGTCTGTGCCCCACATCTGCTGCATCGCGCCCCAGATCTTGCCGGCGAGGGCTTCGACCCGGTCCTGCGGCGCCAGCACGTAGTCGGGCGCGATGCAGGTCTGTCCGGCGTTCATCAGCTTGGCATAGGCGATCCGTGGCGCCACCTCGTCGAGATCGGCGGAGCGGTCGACGATGGTCGGCGACTTGCCGCCGAGTTCGAGCGTGACCGGGGTGAGGTTCTTGCCCGCTTCCGCCGCGACGATGCGGCCGACGCGGGTCGAGCCGGTGAACATCAGGTGATCGAACGGCAGCCGAGCGAACGCCTCGGCG
>NZ_QTKI01000313.1:0-5899 GCF_010820945.1 Rhodopseudomonas sp. BR0C11 | reverse complement strand
GGCGGTGCAGCATGTCGATATCAGCGTCGGCAAAGGCGAGACGCTGGCGATCGTCGGCGAGTCCGGCTCCGGCAAGTCGGTCACCTCCTACGCGGTGATGCGGATCCTCGATCGCGCCGGGCGGATCGCCGAAGGTTCGGTGATGTTCGGCGGCATGGATTTGAAGGCCGCCAGCGAGCATGAGATGCGTGACCTGCGCGGCCGCGAAATCTCGATGATCTTCCAGAATCCGCGCGCCGCGCTCAATCCAATCCGCAAGGTCGGCGATCAGATCGAAGACGTGCTGCGCCAGCACGTGCAGTCGACCTCGACCGATCGCGGCGAGAAGGCGATCGCGGCGCTGGAGGCGGTGAAGATCGCGCGGCCGCGCGAGCGCTATCACGCCTATCCGTTCCAGCTCTCCGGCGGCATGTGCCAGCGCGTGGTGATCGCGCTGGCGCTGGCCTGCAATCCGCAGCTGCTGATCGCCGACGAGCCGACCACCGGCCTCGACGTCACCACCCAGAAGGCGGTGATGGACCTGATCGTCGAACTGACCAAGAGCCGCGGGCTGTCGACCATCCTGATCACCCACGACCTTGGCCTTGCCGCCGCCTATTGCGACCGGGTGGTGGTGATGGAGAAGGGCCGCGTGGTCGAAACCGCCTCGGCGGCCGATATCTTCGCCAATCCGCAGCACCCCTATACCAAGAAGCTGATGCGCGCGACGCCGCGGCTCGGGGTGAGTTTGCGAGAGCTGCTGCCGGAGGGCGAAGACGGTGCGGCTCCGCGTGAAAGCGTCATTGCCGGGCTCGACCCAGCGATCCATCCTATCTCGGGAGAAGCTTCGTCGAAGACGATGGCCCCCCGGGTCAAGCCCGGGGGTGACACTGAGGCGAGTGGCGAGCACGAGGACACGAGTAATTCGAAGAGCCCTGCCCCCCTCCTCCTCGTCGAAAAGCTGGTGAAGGAATATCCGCGCCAGGGTGCGACTGCGACGTTGAGCCGGTTATTCTCGCGCGGGCCGGCGCCGGAGCCGGAGGTGTTTCGCGCCGTCGACGGCATCAGCTTCCAGATCGGCCATGGCGAAAGCGTCGGGCTGGTCGGCGAGTCCGGCTGCGGCAAGTCGACCACCTCGATGATGCTGATGCGGCTGCTCGATCAGACCTCCGGCCGCATCGTGTTCGACGGCGAGGAGATCGGCACCATCCTGCCGCAGCGGTTCGCCCGGCTGCCGCTGCGCAAGTCGATCCAGATGGTGTTTCAGGATCCGACCGACAGTCTCAATCCACGCTTCACCGCGGCGCGCGCGATTGCCGATCCGATCCTGCAGCTCGGCGAGATCAAAGGCCGCGATGCAGTGCGCACCCGCTGCGAGGAACTGGCCGAACAGGTCGGCCTGCCGCTCGATCTGCTCGACCGGTTTCCGCATCAGCTGTCCGGCGGCCAGAAGGCGCGCGTCGGCATCGCCCGCGCCATCGCGCTACGGCCCAAGCTGGTGATCCTCGACGAGCCGACTGCTGCGCTCGACGTCTCGGTGCAGGCGGTGGTGCTGAACCTGCTGCAGGACCTGAAGCAGACTCTCGGGATGAGCTACCTGTTCGTATCGCACGACCTCAACGTGGTGCGGCTGCTGTGCGACCGCGTCGTCGTGATGCGCGCCGGGCGTATTGTCGAGCAGGGAACGTCCGAGCAGGTACTCGGCAGCCCGAAGCACGACTACACCCGCGAACTCCTCACCGCGATCCCGCATCCGCCACTGCCGGTGACGTGATGACGCGATGCGCAATTCTCCATGGTCATTCCGGGGCGCGCGCAGCGCGAACCCGGAATCCCGAGATGATCAAAAAGAGATTCCGGGTTCGCTCGCTCACGCGAGCGCCCCGGAATGACGACCTGAACCATAGCGCTCGTGAAAGGTACTGACTTTGAACGATCCCCTCGACTCCTACATCCACGCCGTTGCTGCTGCGCTTGGGCTGCCGATCGATCCGGCGTGGAAGCCGGCCGTGCGGGCCAATCTCGAGGTCTCGCTAAAGCTGGCGCGGATGGTCGATGAATTTCCGCTTCCCGACGAGACCGAGCCTGCGAGCGTGTTCCGTGCCTGAGATTGATCCCGTAATGTCCACTGACTGGATGACCGCCGCCGAGATCGCCGCAGCCGTAGCGAACCGGAGCACCACTGCGCTCGCTGCCACCGAGGCCGCACTCAGCCGTATTACCAAGGCCGATCCGACCCTCAACGCTTTCACCGATGTGGTCGCCGAGCGGGCCCGTGCACGCGCCCGCGACATTGATGCCGCAATCGCGCGCGGCGAGAGCGTCGGCCCGCTCGCTGGCGTGCCGTTCGCGGTGAAGAACCTGTTCGATGTCGCCGGTCTCCCCACCCGCGCCGGCTCCAAGATCAACCGCGACCGCAGCCCGGCCGCGAGCGACGCGCCGCTGATCAAGCGACTGGAAGCGGCTGGCGCCGTGCTGATCGGCGCGCTCAACATGGGCGAATACGCCTACGACTTCACCGGCGAGAACATCCACGACGGCCCGTCGCGCAATCCGCACGATCCGACCCGGATGACCGGTGGCTCCTCCGGCGGATCGGGCGCCGCGGTGGCCGGCGGCGAGGTGCCGCTGGCGCTCGGCTCAGATACCAACGGCTCTATCCGCGTCCCCTCCTCGCTGTGCGGCATCTTCGGGCTCAAGCCGACCTATGGGCGGCTGCCGCGCACCGGTTCGTTCCCGTTCGTGGCGAGCTTCGATCACCTTGGTCCGCTGGCACGCAGCGTCGCCGATCTGGCGCTGGCTTACGACGCGATGCAGGGGCCGGACGCCGGCGACGCCGCCTGCACCACGCGGGCACCGGAGCCGGTCTCCGGCTTGCTCGCGGGGGGCATCGACGGCCTGCGGATCGCAAAAGCCGGCGGTTACTTCGAGGCCAATCTGTTTCCGGAAGCGCGCGAGGCTGTCGACCGCGTGGTCAAGGCGCTCGGTATCACCCGCTCGGTCGAACTGCCGGAAGCCGCCCGCGCCCGCGCCGCGGCCTACGTGATCAGTACGACCGAAGGCGCCTCGCTGCATCTCGACCGGTTGCGGCAGCAGCCGAATGATTTCGATCCCGCGGTGCGCGACCGGCTGCTCGCCGGCGCGATGGTGCCGGCGCCGTTGGTCGACCGCGCGCAGAAATTCCGGCGCTGGTACCGCGCCCGCGTGCTCGAATTGTTCGAGCAGGTCGACGTCATCATCGCCCCGGCAACGCCTTGCGTGGCGCCCAAGCTCGGACAGGTCACCTTCACGCTCGACGGAGTCGAACTGCCGGTGCGTGCCAACGTCGGCATCCACACTCAGCCGATCTCGTTCATCGGCCTGCCGGTGGTGGCCGCCCCAATCCCGCTCGAGCCCTTGCCGATCGGAGTGCAGATCATCGCCGCGCCGTGGCGCGAAGACATCGCGCTGCGCGTCGCCGCAGCGCTGGAGCGCGCTGGCGTCGCCCGCGCGCCGCGACCGAAGGATTTCTGACCATGGATATCGATCTGCCCGACGTTGTCGCCGAAGTCGGCGATGCCTTCGCCCGCTACGAGGCCGCGCTCGTCGGCAACGACGTCGCCACGCTCAACGAGCTGTTCCACGACGATCCGCGCACGCTCCGCTATGGCGGCGGCGAAAACCTCTATGGCTACGACGAGATCAAGGCGTTCCGGGGCGCCCGCTCGCCGGTCGGGCTAATGCGTACCACCGCGCGGACGATTATCACGGCTTACGGCCGTGACACCGCGGTCGCATCGACCTTATTTTACCGCGACAACGCGCCCGGCAAGGTCGGACGTCAGATGCAGACCTGGGTACGGTTTGCCGAAGGCTGGCGCATCGTCGCGGCTCATGTCAGCATGATCGACGAACCGCGGGCGTCGCCATGAGCTTCGATGATGCGCAGACTTCACGCCGAACACGGTCGCCTCTCGCGCCGCCGGGATTAATCACTCCGGACGCGCGGATCGTGCGGTCCGCTCCCCCTCCAATCAAGATCACCCGCGCCGAGGAGTTGCGGCGCCAACTTGCCGACGAGATCGTGCGCGGCACGCTACGCCCCGGCGCGGCGCTCGACGAAACCGACATCGCGCAACGCTTCAAGGTATCTCGCACGCCGGTACGCGAGGCGCTACGCCAGCTCGTCGCCAGCGGCCTCGTCGAGTCGCGGCCGCATCACGGCGCGGTGGTGGCGCAGCCATCGTTCGAACGGCTGACAGGCATGTTCGAAGCGATGTCCGAACTCGAAGCACTGTGTGCGAGCTTCGCGGCCGAGCGGATGACGCCGCTGGAGCGGCGGACGCTGGAAACGATCCACGAGGAGCTGCGAATGCTCAGCTCACAGGGTAACCCAGAGCGCTTCCACGACGTCAACGAGCACTTCCACAACGCGATCTATGCGGGCGCGCATAACGACTACATCGCCGAGATTACCCTGGCGACGCGGGTGCGGGTGCAGCCGTTCCGCCGCGCCCAGTTCCGCAATCTCGGACGGCTGGCGAAATCGCACGCAGAGCACGACCGCGTGGTGATCGCGATCCTTCGCGGCGACCGCGACGGCGCCGCGAAGGCCATGCGCCATCACATCGATCTGGTGCGCGACGAATACGAAATTTACGCGGTGTCGGTATGAGCAAATTCGAAACGATCAGTGAAATCGTCGCCGGGCATCGCGCCGGCACCACCACCCCGGCGCAGACGATCGCGCGCTGCTATCAGCGGATCCGCGCCTATGCGGACCCGGCGCTGTTCATCACCTTGCGCGACGAAGCGGACGCGATCGCCGAAGCGGTTGCGCTGGCAGCGCGCGATCCATCGCTGCCGCTGTACGGCGTGCCGGTCGCGGTGAAGGACAATATCGACGTCGCCGGCCTGCCGACCACCGCCGCCTGCCCGGCATTTGCGTATCAGCCAGCCCGCGACGCCACCGCGGTCGCCAAGCTGCGCGCCGCCGGTGCGATCGTGATCGGCAAGACCAATCTCGATCAGTTCGCAACCGGTCTGGTCGGAGTCCGCTCGCCCTATGGCGTGCCGCGCAACGCGATGCGCAGCGATCTCGTGCCCGGCGGATCAAGCTCAGGCTCAGCGGTCGCGGTCGGCGCCGGTCTGGTGCCGCTCTCGCTCGGCACCGATACAGCAGGATCCGGTCGGGTGCCGGCGATGCTCAACAACATCGTCGGGCTGAAGCCGAGCCTCGGGATGATTTCGACCACGGGTGTCGTGCCGGCGTGCCGCACGCTCGACTGCATCTCGGTGTTCGCGCTGACTACCGATGACGCGATCACCGCCCTGCGGGTGATGACGGCGCCGGACGCTGAAGATCCGTTCTCGCGCGAGCGGCCGGTGGCGGCAGTCAGCGCGATGCCGCCGCGGGTCCGACTCGGCGTACCGCAGAAAGGCCAGTTGCAGTTCTTCGGCGATGACCTCGCGGCACGGGGTTACGAGGAAGCGCTGGAGCGCTGGCGGCAGCTCGGCGCGGAGCTGATTGAGATCGACGTCGAGCCGCTCTACGAGACGGCCCGGCTGCTCTACGAAGGGCCATGGGTGGCTGAGCGCTATCTGACCATTCGGGAGCTGCTCGAAACCCAACCGGACGCGGTGCATGCGGTGACGCGGCAGATCACGCTCGCCGGCGCCAATCTGTCAGCCGCCGACACTTTCGCGGCGCTGTACCGGCTGCAGGCACTGCGCAAGATCGCCGAGCGCAGCTTCGCCGGCATCGACGCGCTGGTGCTGCCGACCGCGCCAACCGCCTACACAGTCGACCAGGTGCTGGCCGATCCGATCACGCTGAACAGCCGGCTCGGGACCTACACCAATTTCGTCAACCTGCTCGACCTGTGCGGCCTCGCGCTGCCGGCGTCGACCCGCCGTGACGGCATTCCGTTCGGCATTACCC